>DASWKS010000471.1:0-7184 GCA_036396495.1 Gemmatimonadales bacterium | reverse complement strand
GGATGAGACCAGCGAAACCCGCCATACCCTGCTGCAGGGCACCTGGGCTCCGGCGATGCCGGGTCAGCTGGCGATCCGCATGCGCGACGGAAACGCCGCCGCATGGTTGGCCAATGGCCGCTCGATCCTCATGCGGGGCCTGCTGGCCCCGCCGGATGAGAGCGAAGACCTGGTGGAGCTGACGCTGCGGTTTACCCGGTGGCGTTGACCGGTGGCTCCACTACGTAGGCCTCCATCGCGAAGTACTCGGCCAGGCCCAACCGGTCGAGCGTTCCTGCGGTCTCCTTGTTCCGGGTTTCGACGCGCTGCCAGAATTCGCGGTCGTCGAGCCCGGGAAAGGGAGCCGAGTCCTTCTGGGACTGGTGCTTGAAGATCGCCTGGATCTTGAGCTGCAGCTCTTCCTGCGACAGGGGGACCAGCCAGGTCGCCTGGGTCACCGGCCACTCCTGCCACGCGCCCCGGTAGAGCCACACCTCCGGTCTAGGTTGGGGCACGGCCTGCAGGGCGCACTCGATCGCTTCCTTGCACATCCGGTGGGTCCCGTGGGGATCGGAGAGATCGCCGGCCACGAAGACCAGATCGGGCCGCACCTGCTCCAGCAGCTCCTTCACGATCGCGACGTCGCCCGGCCCGATGGGGTCCTTGCGCACCTTGCCGGTCTGATAGAACGGCAGGTTGAGAAACCGCGCCGCCCCGGCCGGCAATCCCAGCGTTTCGATGCCGCTCACGGCCTCCGCCTCACGGATTATCCGCTTGATGTCCTGGATCTCAGGCAGGTCCACGTCTCCCGGCCGTTTCCGGGCGAAGAAGCCGCTCACCCGCTGGCGCAACACTTCGACTTCAGGGGCGGCCAGCCCGCGCTCCCGCGACAACCGTTCCAGCCAGTCGAGATAGCGGCGCACGTCATGATCGAAGACCGCGATGTTGCCGCTGGTCATGTACGCGACCACGATCTCGTTGTCGTTGAGCAGCAGCTTGCGGAGAATGCCGCCCATCGAGATCACGTCGTCGTCGGGGTGGGGCGAGAAGCAGATGATCCGGCGCCCCCGGGGCAGCTTGGAGCGGCCCCGGATCCGGCCGCCCATCGCGTTGAAGACGAAACCGTTGACCTCCCCCGGTGAGCCGAACTTCGCCACCAGCGCCGACATGTGGTGCTCGGCGTAGTCCCGCAATGTGAGCTTGAGGATGGCCCGGCCGACCTGTAACGACAGCCAGGCCACGGCCCGCACCGTCAGCTCATCGGTCCACACCACTTCATCCACCAGCCACGGCGTCGCGAAGCGGGTGAGGTCGGCGGCGGCGGCCTGGTCCAGATAGAACGTGGTCTTGGGGTGCCGCTGCAGAAAGGTGGCGGCGACTTCGGTATCGATCTCTCCCTCGACCGCCCGCCTGACGATATCGGCCTTGTGCTCGCCGGTGGCCAGGATGGCGATTTCGCGAGCCTCCAGGATGGTGGCGATGCCCATGGTGATTGCCTCGCGCGGCACGCTGGACTCACCGAAGAAATCGGCCGCGGCGTCGCGCCGGGTCACGGCATCCAGCATGACCAGCCGGGTACGGCTCCTGGCGCCGGAACCGGGTTCGTTGAAGCCGATGTGGCCGGTCTTGCCGACACCCAGCAGCTGAAAGTCGATCCCGCCGGCCGCCCGGATCCGGGACTCGTATTCCTCGCAATGGGCCGCGAGGTGCTCCCGGGAGACCGAGCCGTCAGGGATGTGCACATTGGACCGGTCGATGTCAACCTGGGAGAACAGATTGTCCCACATGAACCGGTGATAGGAGTGAATGTTGTCCGGGTCAATGGGCCAGTACTCATCGAGATTGAACGTCACCACGTTCGCGAAGGACAGCCCTCCCTCCCGGTGCAGCCGGATCAGCTCGCGATAGACCCCGACCGGGGTTGATCCGGTCGCCAGGCCGATGACCGCTGTTTGCTTTCGCGCCGCCTTTTCCCGGATGACCGCCGCAATGCGACCCGCCACCCGGCGTGCCAGGTCGGCATGGTCGTCAAACACCTCGGTGGGGATGCGCTCGGTCATAGGTCGAAGGAGGTCGAAGGGGGTCGAAGGGGTCGAAGGGGGCTTGTCGAAGTGACAGAGGGTGTTTGTCACCCAGACACTTCAGCTGCCAGTCTGGCCAGTGAAAAGGGCACGGTGAATGCATTTCGCTAAGCCGTGCCAGCTGGCCCCTGTGCCAGCATTCAATCCTAACCCCTCAAGGGAGGTCGGTCATATGTGGATGGTTCAGACTCGCCGCCCCGCTGACGAAGTGATGCAGCTGCAGGGCCGGCTTCAGCGCATGATGAGCGATGCCTTCAGCCCCTGGCCTTTCGACTACGACACCAGTACCGTCGGGTCGGCCTGGGCCCCGGCGGTGGATGTCTTCGAGGACAAGGAGGCGATCAAGCTGATGGGTGAGTTGCCGGGCGTGAAACCGGAGGATGTGAAGATCTCGCTCGAGAACAGCACGCTCACGCTCCGAGGCGAGAAGAAGCAGGCGGCCGAGGAGAAGACCGAGCGGGTTCACCGCTATGAGCGGAGCTACGGCCGTTTCGAACGGGTGTTCACCCTGCCCAGCACGGTGGATGCCGATCGGATCGAGGCGACGTTCGAGGACGGGGTCCTGACGGTGATGCTGCCCAAGACCGAACGGGCGCGGCCGCGGGAAATCCCAGTCAACCACAAGGCCCGGCAGATCAAGCCGGAGACCCGGTAACGGCTAGCGGGTGCCTTCGGTTCCGGTCGTCTGGCGGCGCAGGCTGGAACCGTAGGCGTTAACGACGTAGACTTCGTTTTTCCCCGACGCGGTGGCGGAGAACAGGATCCGCTGCCCGTCGGGTCAACGGGCGAACGCCCGCTGCGGTCGGGGTCCATCGGATAGACGTCGTGGTTGCGGTTGCGCGCCGAGGTAAAAACGATCGACTGTCCGTCGGGAGACCAGGAGCCGTGTCCGTCTCCTAACGGGAGCGCGGATCCCGCCCGGGGGATTCGGCAATTCGCGGCACGGGCGGTCGGGGCTTGTACCAGCTCGGTACCCTCAAGGCCAACAGCGAAGTGTTCTACCGCGCCACCCACGGCATACTCAAACTCACCCTCTTCGCCGGCGGATACAGCTGGCAGTGCACCCCCACCAGCGGCAGCTTCAGCGACAAGGGGACCGGTACCTGCCATTGAGGTCAGAACTTGGAGCCGGTCGTATCTTTCAGGCAGGCAGGATCAGGGGAACAACATCGGCAGGCGGAGTCGAACGCCTGGGAGGAGTCCAAGGATGTCTCGTTTGACGTCAGTACTTCTGGGGACGGCGGCGGCGGCGGCTCTCGGTACGGCCGTTCTGGCTCAGGGGCCGGCCCAGGCGAAGGCCGAGGAAGTGACGGTCTACAAGTCGCCCACCTGCGGCTGCTGTGGGAAGTGGATCGACCATATGAAGGCCGCGGGCTTCGCGATCAAGGTGGTCGATATGGACGACATCACCGAGATCAAACAGGCCAGTGGCGTCCCGATGAAGCTCCGCACCTGCCACACCGCGGTGGTCGGGAACTACGTGATCGAGGGACATGTCCCGGCCGATCTGGTGAAGAAGATGCTGGCCGAGAAACCCGCCGCGGCCGGGATCGCAGTTGCGGGGATGCCGGTCGGCTCGCCGGGGATGGAGGTGGGGACTCAGAAGGACCCGTACGAGGTCGTTCTATTCGAAAAGAGTGGAAAGACCACGGTCTACGCCAAACGCTGACTGGGCGCGTTTCCTGCGGCTCACCACCCTGCACCGGCTGGTTGGCGGTCGCGATTGCCTGACTCAAGCTGTTGTTACATCGAACGTTACACTAAGGCCCTTGCCGGATGGTAGATTACTCACATGACAGCAGACCTCTCTCGTTGGCGCGAAATCGTTGCCCGATACCAGAAGCCCAGCATCAACAAAAGCGTTCTCCAGCTGATCAACACGCTCGGCCCGCTGGCGGTGCTGTTCGTGGTGATGTACTTCACCATGCGGATCAATTACCTGCTCACCCTCGGACTGGCGGTGGTGGCGGCGGGTTTTCTGATCCGGACCTTCATCATCATGCACGATTGCGGACACGGCTCGTTCTTCAAGTCCCGCCGTGCCAATGACATCGTGGGCTTCATCACCGGGGTTCTGACGCTCACGCCGTATATGCAGTGGCGGCGCGATCACGCGATTCACCACGCTACATCGGGCCACCTGGATGAACGGGGTCATGGCGACGTCACCACGCTCACCGTCAAGGAATACCTGCAATTGCCATGGTGGGGGCGGGTCAGATACCGGTTCTACCGCAACGCGCTGGTGATGCTCATCATCGGGCCGATTTTCCTGATCATCAAGCACCGGCTGCATACCCCGGACACGGCGGGCCGGCGTGAGATCATCGGTGTGCACGCCACCAACGCGGCCATCCTGCTGCTGTTCCTGGCCACGTCGCTGCTGATCGGGCCGCTCAAGGTCGCGGCGATCTACCTGCCGGCGATGCTCATGGCCGGGGCCGCCGGAGTATGGCTCTTCTATGTGCAGCATCAGTTCGAGGACACCTACTGGGCTCCGGCCGGCCAGTGGGACTATGCGACCGCCGCGGTCGAAGGCAGCTCCTATTACCGGCTGCCGCGCCTGCTCGAGTGGATGACGGGCAGCATCGGCTTCCACCACGTGCATCATCTGAGCCCCAGGATTCCGAACTACCTGCTGCGGACCTGCCACGAAGAGAATCCGCAGTTCCAGACGGTCCGCACCCTGACCATGTGGGAGAGCGTCAAGACCTTTTCGCTCAAGCTGTGGGACGAGGAGAACAACCGGCTGATCACCTGGAAGCAGTTTCGCCGGCTGGTCAGCTCGGCCTGAGCCGGCTCGGCTAGGCCGAGCGTCGGAAAAGTCGGAAAAGTCGGAAAAGTCGGAATAGTCGTAAAGGTCGGAAGCGGTCGATTCCGACCTTGCTTTTTTCCGACCCTTACGACCCTTCCGACTTTTCCGACCTGTAGGATTTGACAACCGAAGAGGTGGCCTCCAGAATGAGGTTCCCCTGTTCGAGGAGGCTTGGACCTATGAAGGTCTATGACACACGGGCGATCCGGAACGTGGCCTTCGTGGGCCACAGCGGTTCCGGCAAGACCACGCTCGTTGACGCCCTCGCCTTCGTTGCAGGTTCGAGCCGCCGGCACGGCTCCATCGCGGACGGCACCACTCTCACCGACTACACCCCCGACGAAATCGAACGCAAGCACTCCATCGGCCTGGGGCTGGCCCACGCCGAGTGGATGGATGCCAAGCTCAACCTGATCGATGCCCCGGGCTATCTCGACTTTCTGGGGGAGACCACCACTGCCCTGCACGCGGCGGACGCCGCGGTGGTGGTGGTGAGCGCGGTGGGCGGGGTGGAGGTCGGCACCGAGAAGGCGTGGGAGATCGGCGATCATCTGCATCTGCCCCGGATTCTGTTCGTTTCCCAGATGGACAAGGAGCGGGCCAACTTCGATCGGGTGTTCGACGACATCAAGTCTCACCTGTCGACCAAGGTCGTGCCGGTCGAGGTCCCGATCGGCAACGGGCCCGACTTCCACGGGATCATCAACCTGTTGACCGGCACTACCCAGGTCTACCGCAAGGGCACCAAGACCGGCGAGTACGACGAGGTGCCCCTGCCCGAGGAATACAAGGAGCAGTACGCCAAGTACGACCAGGCCCTGGTCGAAGCCATCGCCGCGACCGACGACGCGCTGCTGGAGCGCTACCTGGGCGGCGAGGAGATCGGGCGGGCCGACATTGTCGCGGTGCTCAAGAAGGGGCTGGTCGCGGGGGAGATCGTCCCGATGCTCTGTGGCAGTCCGACGCTGACCTACGGCATGCGGGCCCTGCTCACCGACCTGGTGGAGCTGCTCCCGTCACCCGCCGAAATCGCCCCGGTGGGGGCCGATGGGGGACTGGTGGCCCGGGTGTTCAAGACGGTCTCCGAGCCGCACGTGGGTGATGTGACCTTCTTCCGCCTCTACCGCGGCGGGGTACGCAACGGCCAGGACGTCTGGAACGCGGAGCACCACACCATCGAGAAACTCAACCACCTCACCGTGCAGCAGGGGAAGGAGCGAATGGAGGTGGCCGAGCTCAGGGAAGGTGACATCGGGACGGTGGCTAAGCTCAAGAACACCCATACCAACGACACCTTTTCCATGGCCAGCCAGCCGGTCCAGCTGCCGCCGATTCCGTTCCCCGAAGCGGTGGCGACGTCGGCCGTGATGGTGAAGCAGCGGGGCGAGGAGGACAAGCTGGCCGCCGGGCTCCACAAGATCCATGAAGAGGATCCCACCTTCCATTTCGAGTACAGCTCGGAGCTGGGACAGACCCTGATCCACGGGCTCGGGGAAAAGCACTTCGAGATCATTCTGGGCCGGCTCCAGCGCAAGTACGGGGTGCATGCGGAGCTGGTGCGACCCAAGGTGGCGTACCGGGAGACCCTCAAGGGCAAAGCGGAAGGACAGGGGAAGCACAAGAAGCAGACCGGCGGCCGGGGCCAGTTCGGCGACTGCTGGGTGCGCATCTCGCCGCTGCCGCGGGGCAGCGGCTACAAGTTCATCGATTCGATCGTGGGCGGCGTGATCCCGAATAAATACATTCCGGCGGTCGACAAGGGCATCCAGGAAGCGGCGGTGCGAGGTGTCATCGCGGGCTATCCCTGCGTGGACTTCCAGGCCGAGTGCTACGACGGGTCCTACCACGACGTCGACTCCAACGAAATGTCGTTCAAGATGGCCGGCATTCAGGCGTGGCGGAACGTGTCGCCCAAGTGCCGGCCGGTACTGCTCGAGCCGTTGATGGAGGTGACGGTCTGGACCCCGGACGACACGCTGGGCACCGTGATGGGCGATCTCTCCGGGCGTCGGGGACAGATCCTCGGCTCCGAGGCCGACGGCCGCCTCACCCAGGTCCGCGCCATCGTGCCGGAAGCGGAGCTCTACAAGTACAGCACCACCCTGCACTCCATGACCCACGGGCGCGGGACCTACCGGGCCAAGTTCCACACCTACGCCGAAGCCCCGCCCGACGTCACGGCGAAGGTGGCGGAGGAGCACCTGAAAGAAAAGAAGGAAGACGCGGAGCATTGACGATTGACGATTGACAATCGACGATTGTGAGCTCGTGCCTCGGGGAGCAATCGTCAATTGTCAATCGTCAATCGT
>DASWKS010000470.1:0-4863 GCA_036396495.1 Gemmatimonadales bacterium | reverse complement strand
CGGCCTCTGCAAGGCCAATGGCCTTCCCATCGTGGTGTTCAACATCCAGCGACCCGGCGCCGTCCTGCGCGTGCTGGAAGGCGAGCGGGTAGGGACCATCGTCCGATGAGCCAGAGCCAGAAGGACACCATCCCGAGCGTCACCAAGCATACCCGCGAAGCCATGCAGAAGGCGGTGGAGAGCCTGAAGAAGGAACTGACCGGCATCCGGAGCGGCAAGGCTTCCACCTCGCTGCTGGATCTGGTGCGGGTGGAGGCCTACGGGTCGCCCCTGCCGCTCAACCAGGTAGCCATGGTCGCGGCGCCGGAGCCGCGGCTCCTCACGGTGCAGCCGTTCGACAAGTCGCTCGCGGGTGTCATCGAAAAAGCCATCCGGGACGCCGACCTGGGACTCAATCCCGCTTCGCAGGGCGGATTGATCCGGGTGCCGCTGCCGCCGCTGACCGAAGAGCGCCGCAAGGAGCTGGTTCGGCTGGTGCACAAGCTGGGCGAGGAGGGGCGAGTGGCGGTGCGACATCAGCGAACCGAGGCGATGCACCGGCTCAAGAAGATGGAGCACGTCAGCGAGGATGACACCCGTCATGCCGAAAAGGACGTGCAGAAAATCACCGACGATCATATCCACCAGATCGATCAGATCCTCAAGACCAAAGAAGCCGAGATCATGGAAGTGTGAGCGAGCCCTTCGACGATTTGCTCACCCCGATCCGGCAGGACGGACGGATCCCCAGCCACATTGCCGTCATCATGGATGGCAACGGTCGGTGGGCCCAGGCCCGGGCCTTGCCCCGACCGGCCGGTCACCAGGCCGGGATGGCGGCGGTACGCGAAATCGTCGAGGGGGGCCTGCAGGCCGGTGTGCGGGTCCTCACCCTGTTCGCCTTCAGCCAGGAGAACTGGCAACGGCCCCAGGCCGAGATCAATGCGCTGATGCGGCTGCTGGAGGAATACATCGCGCGCGAGTCGGCCCAGCTGGCCGGTCAGGGCGTCGCGGTCTCCATCCTGGGGGAGCTGGACCGATTGAGCCCCGGGGCTCGGCGAGCAGTGGACCGGCTGATGGGGTCGACGGCTGGAGGCCGCAACCTGGCGCTCAACCTGTGCATCTCCTACGGGGCCCGCTCCGAGCTGGCGCGGGCCGCGCGTTTATTGGCGGAGGAAGTCGCCCGGGGCGAGCGCCGACCGGACCAGATCGACGAACCGGCCATGGCGGAACGACTCTACACCGCCCCCTGGCCCGATCCCGATCTCCTGATCCGGACCTCGGGCGAGTTCCGGCTTTCCAATTTCCTGCTGTGGCAGGTAGCCTACGCGGAATTCTACGTGACGCCGGTGCTGTGGCCGGACTTCACTCGGCATCATCTCTATGAGGCCATTCGCGACTACCAGCGCCGGGAGCGGAGATTCGGCCGGGTGATGGTCAACGGCGATCGCTGACGCGAGCCGACCGCCTTCCCGACATGGCCAGCAACCTCACTCAGCGGATTCTCTTCGCCCTCATCGCGCTTCCCATCGCGCTGGTGCTGGTGTGGTATGGCGGGGCCCCGCTCGCGTTGCTGGTGGCGATCGCGGGAGTGCTGGGGACCCGCGAGCTGATCGGCTTCGCGCGGCGCCAGGGGATGAGGCCGTTGGCGCCGGCCATGCTGGCCACCGCCGCCGGGCTGCCCGCGCTGGCGTGGGCCGCCAACGTCGGGTCCGGCGCTCGCGAGCTGGTCGACCTGTGGTGGCCCTATGCCGGGGCGGCCTGGCTCATTCTGGTGCTGGTGGCGACCCTGGCCCGCGTGGCGCCGAACCAGCGGCCGCTGGGCTCAGCGGCCGTGACGATCTTCGCGCCGCTCTACGCCGCCGGACTACCCGCATTCCTCCTTACCGTGCGTCACTCGCAGCACGGCGGCCGGTCCCTTCCCGGCGCGGCGCTGGTGCTCTTTCCCCTGGTGACGGTCTGGATCTGCGATACGGTGGCGATGATCGTGGGTCGGCGGTTGGGTGGGCCCAAGCTGGCGCCCACGGTGAGTCCGGGGAAGACCTGGTCGGGGACCATCGGCGGGTTCATCGGGGCACTCGCGGTTGGGCCGGTCTATCGCGCCGCCGTGTTCGTCCCGCTCGGCCTGAACGTCTCGCCCTGGCAGGCGCTGGTGATGGCAGCGGTCATCGGATCCCTGGGGCAGGTCGGTGATCTGGCCGAGTCGTTGCTCAAACGCGAAGTGGGTCTCAAGGATTCGAGCCGGTTGATCCCGGGTCACGGGGGGGTGCTGGATCGCCTCGATTCCCTCTACTTCGCCATCCCGCTCGGGGCCGGCCTCTACCGTCTGTTCGGCGTCATCTGATGTCCGGTGTAGCGGTCCTGGGTTCGACCGGGTCGATCGGCCAGTCGACGCTGGAGGTGCTTCGGCGCCAGCGGGATCGGTTCCGGATCGTGGCGCTCACCGCGGGCTCCAATGCCGAGCTGCTGGCGGCCCAAGTCGCGGAGTTCCAACCGGTCTTTGCCGGACTGGCGGACGGGCCGGCAGGCGGGCGGGCGGGCGGGGACTTTGACTGGGGCCCCGACTGTCTGATCCACGCGGCGACCCGTCCCGACGTGGACATCGTGGTCAATGCCGTCGTGGGGTTTGCCGGATTGGACGCGACCTTGGCGGCGCTCCGGGCCGGGAAGCGGGTCGCGTTGGCCAACAAGGAATCGCTGGTGACCGCCGGGGCACTGGTGATGGAGGCGGCGCGGACCGGTGGCGGTCAGCTGATCCCGGTGGATTCGGAACACAGCGCGGTCCTCCAGTGCATTGCCGCGGGCAGGAGCGACCCGGTGCGGCTGGTGCTGACCGCATCGGGCGGGCCGTTCCGCACCTGGGATGGCCCCCGGATGGCGCGGGCCTCGGTGGACGAGGCGCTGAACCATCCCACCTGGCGGATGGGCCATAAGATCACGGTGGACAGCGCCACGCTGGTGAACAAGGCGCTGGAAGTGATCGAGGGGCATTTCCTGTTCGGCCTGCCTTACGATGCGCTCGAGGTGGTGGTGCATCCTCAGAGCGTGGTCCACGCGTTCGTAGAATTTGCCGACCGCAGCGTGCTGGCCCAGGTGGGGTTTCCCTCCATGGAACTTCCCATCCTCTACGCGCTTACCTTCCCGGAGCGGCTGCCCGACCAGGGAGTACGGCGGTTCGACCCGGTGGCGGCCGGCGCGCTCACCTTCGAGCCGCTCCGGACCGATGCGTTCCGGGCCTTTGCGCTGGGTGTCGCGATGGGCCGGCGGGGCGGGAGCGCCCCCGCGGCATTCAACGCCGCTAACGAAGTGGCGGTGGCCGCCTTTCTGGAGGGACGAATCCAGTTCGGGCGCATTGCCGAAGTGATCGAAGCCGTCTGTGCCGCGCACGACCCGGTGCCCGTCAGCTCGGTCGAAATCGTCCGTGATGTCGATGCGTGGTCCCGGGCCCGCGCCAGGGAGTTTCTCGGGTGACTGACCTCCTGCTCAAAATCCTCTCGCTCGTCCTCGTGCTCGGCGTGCTCGTGTTCGTGCACGAGCTGGGTCACTTCCTGGCCGCCAAGTGGGCCGGGATCCGGGTGTTCCGCTTTTCGCTGGGGATGGGTGCCCCGATCAAGCGGCTGACGTTCACCCGGGGTCATACCGAGTACGCCGTCTCCTGGCTGCCCCTCGGTGGCTATGTGAAGATGGCCAGCAAGGAAGAGATGGCGGGTGACGCGCTGGAAGGAAGAGCGCCCAATCTGGCCGATGTCCCACTGGAAGAGACCTTCGAAGCCCAGCCGGTCTGGAAACGGATCATCGTGATCCTGGCCGGGGTCACCATGAACATGCTGTTCGCCTGGCTGGTGTTCTCGAGCCTGTTCCTGAAGAACGGCCGCGAAGTCAGCGCGGTGACGACGGTCGGCCGGGTGATCGATACCCTGCTGCAGGGCGAAGCCCGGGGCTTTGCGGCCCTGCGCCCCGGCGACCGGATCAGCGCGATCGACGGGCGGCCGGTGAACAGCTGGGAGGAGATCGTCGAGGCCATCCAGCACGGCACCGCAGACTCGATGGTGGTCGAGATCGCCGGCAAGCCGCCCATCGTGATGCCGCTCCATCGGGACGATTTGAGCCAGCGGCTCACCGCCTCCGTCGCGCTGCTGCCGAGTCTCCCTCCCATCGTCGGCCGGATGCTTCCCGATCGCCCGGCGGCTCGAGCCGGTCTCCAGTCAGGCGATACGGTGCTGGCCGTCAACGGGCAGCCGGTGGGCCAATGGTACGACATGACCGGGATGTTGGAGACCCGGGGCGGCCAGGAGACCTCGTTTCTGATCGGGCGGAGTACCGGCCGGTTGGAGGTGCGCATCACGCCCGACAGCGACGTGCAGCGCCTCCCGGGCGGCGGGGAGCGGACCATCGGACGGATCGGGGTCTATCCCCGGCCCTATCAGATCCGATCCGAGCCGCTTTCCCTGGGACAGGCCATGGCCGAGGGGTGGGGTGCGACCGTCGGATCGCTCTCCTTCATCGTGCGTACCGTACGCGGGATGGTCACCGGTCGGGTGTCCACCCGGGAGGTGGGCGGCCCCATCGCCATCGCCCAGGCCGCCGGCGAATCGGTCCGGGCCGGGCTGGACCAGTTCCTCAGCTTCATGGCGCTCATTTCCGTCAACCTGGCGGTGGTGAACATGCTGCCGATCCCGGTGCTGGACGGGGGGCAGTTCCTCTTCCTGCTGGGGGAAGCCGTGCTGCGCCGGCCGCTTCCCCTGAGGCTCAGGCAGCGGCTGACGGCCGTCGGCCTGTTCCTGATTCTGGTGCTGATGGTCCTCGCCTTTTCCAACGATATCCGTCGGATCTTCGCGATCTAAGCGGTACCCGGTGATGCCTTGCCAGCCCCGGGGAGGTCGT
>DASWKS010000469.1:0-1511 GCA_036396495.1 Gemmatimonadales bacterium | reverse complement strand
CGAATGGTCATGGTGGTGATGAGTGGCTACGACCGCCGAGACCGTTCGGCCACCCAGCCGGCTTCGCAGGGTGTCGAGGACCGCCTTGGATCGGGCGGAGCTCTGCGGGCCTTCGACCACCAGCAGGTTCTGCCCCTGTTCTACCACGAGCGAGTGATGGGTACCGCCTTCCGCCCGCCAGACCCCGGGTCCCAGCTGAACCAGGTTCACCGTCACCACGGGCGGCGTGGCCGGGCCGCGAGGCGCCCGGGCCGCCAGGGAATCCGGGATGGCGAACAGAGTGTCGTCCAGTCCCTGGTTGATTGTGGCCGAGGTGACCACGTTGTTCGAGAGGATCCGGCCGTTCACTTCGGTATCGAACTGACGCGGGAGCATCACGCCGCCGGCGTCCTGCCAGCGGGTGTACCAGGTCAGGGTCCGGCGGTCGCCCAGCACGCCGTCATCGGACAGGATCTCGCTCACCACCACCCGGCCGGTGGGCCGGTCGAACCAGAGATTCATGGTGTCGGAGCCGATCGCATAGCGCAGACCGTCCAGCGTCTCGCCACGGAACGTGCCCGGGCGAAGGGCCGAGAGGGCCGCAACGTTGTCCATGGCGGTCAGCAGAAAGCGCTCCGGCTGCAACCCCATTCCGCGCAGCACGGCCGCCAGGGCGGCCGGCTGGTCCAGGGACAGGTTGCCGTTGTTGTCGGTCATCCCCATCCCGGCCGTGATGATCCGCCGCTGCCGGTTCACCGTGCCGTTGATGGCCCGGACTTCCTGGGTCGTCAGCTGCCGCCGGCCCGCGAAATCGGAAACGATCCGGCCGAAGGAGAGGGTGGCCCGGGGCGGCGAGAGCGGCGTCTCCTCCTGCCCGAGCCCGAACGAGGCGCTGTTGAACTCGATGGTCTTGTTGCGAAGTCCGCGGACCGCGGCCTCGCCCCCCATGGCCTGGAGGGCCCGCTCGACCAGATCCGCGGGTGCCGGGGCATTCGCCTGCGACCGAACGGGTTCGACATCCATCGCCAAGAGGGAAATGAGAACCAGTAGACCAGTGCGCATGGACCACTCCGTTGGCATGACCTTGAGCCCAAAGGATCAGGGAACCGGTCGTTTCACGACCGTCACGGTAAGCGACGAGGGATAGCGGGCCGAGTGGTGCACCACGTTGTGGGCCACGACACTCTCGGTCTCGTCGTAGTTTTTCCCGCCGGTATTGAGGTTCCGGTCGAAACGGGGGAAGTTGCTCGAGGACACTTCGATCCGGATCCGGTGCCCGGCTTCGAAGTAATTGCTGGTAGTCATTGGCTGGAAGGTGACCTGGTAGATCTTGCCCTTCTCCATCATGACCGGCGGCTTGTCGTAGCCCTCCCGCCAGCGCACCCGCTGGATCGTCTCATCGAGGTTGAAGGCCCGGCCGTCGGGGTACACATCCAGAAGCTTTACCGTGAAATCGGTGTCCTTGACGTCGGACGCGACGTACAGGGTGACGTCGACCGGTCCGCTCACCTCCATCGCTTCCTTGAGCGGCT
>DASWKS010000468.1:0-3289 GCA_036396495.1 Gemmatimonadales bacterium | reverse complement strand
GGCGTCCTGGTCGGGCCGGAGGTGAAAATCGCCCTGGAAGTGGAACTGATACGAGAGGCGGCGGACCGCGCAGCTGCAGCGTGAACGGAACCGCGGGAGAGGGGAGACGAGAGGCGGGCGACCCCCTACCGGCTCCCTTCTCCCGGCTCCCCGCCGTCAGGGATTGGCGATACTGATCTGAAACCCGTCCGGGTCGGTTACGGCAAAGGCACGAGGGCCCCAGGGCATGGCCTGGGGATCGTGATCGAGCTTGATGCCGAACGCCCGGGCCCGCTCGGCCAGATGGTCGAGATCCTGAACCGTGGTCAGCCAGAGGCGAAACCCGGTGCCCTTCGGGCGATTCTTGCCTTTGGCGAAGTCATCCTGGCTCAGATTGAGCTCGCACTTTCCCGCCTTCAACCGGACGCCTCGGACCTCACCCTCGACTTCCCACTGTTCGTCCAGAGTGAAGCCCAGGCCTTCGGTGTAAAAGCGAATGCTTTGCTGCAGATCGTTCACGGTGAGGCCGGGACCGATCTCACGAAGCCGGAGCGACTCGGGTTTGCGGCGGACCGGACGGGGCTTGGCGGCCATGGAATACCTCGACTCTGAGTTATTTGATGCTGACCCAGCCGTGGCTGAGTGCCGACTATTCTCGCCCCATCATCCGCAGGTACTCCCGGTCCCACGCCGCTGGAATGCTCTCCCTGGTCGAATAGGGCCCGGGTTGATACTTCCGCGACCCGATCCCCAGCTGGCTCCGCTCCACGATGTCCCAGTCCTGCCGGTTGGTCAGGTCCCAGAACTTGATCGCGTCCTCGGGGTTGAAGCGCTCGCTCGCCTGACTCTCGGGATTGAACATCCACTCCGATTCGACCACCGTGTGGTTCACCGAGACCGGCGACACGATGTAATAGTTGACATAATCCGGATGCAGGCTCAAGAGCATGTTGGGCATGAGGGTGTAGTAGTAGGCCCGCCGCAGGTCCTCGCCCGCCAGCTTGGCACTGACCGGCAGACCACAGGCTCTCCCGGTCATGGTGGCGCTGTCGTTCCCCGCCGTCAGCTCCATGTAGCCGCCCAGGAACGGTCCCTCCACCAGATCATTAGCACCGCTCTGGTAGGGCAGCACCGGGTTCAGCTGCGGATGGATCATGGGGCAGTGAAGGCACTCGGAGTAATTCTGAAACACCAGTTTCCAGTTGGCCTGCACGTCGTACCTGACGCCGTGACCCACCTTGAGCCCTGCGAGATCGAACCGCCCCAGGCGACCCAGCATCGGGGCCCATACCTGGGTGAACGGGACCGGCCGGTCGTCCAGATTGACGAAGACGAACCCTTCCCATTCGGCGACCGGCACGCCGTGGAGGGGGTAGTCCCGCTTGTCGAATCCCTCGACGTCCTGCATGTGCGGAGCGCCGATCAGCTTTCCGTCGGTGGTCCAGGTCCAGGCGTGATAGGGACACTGGATGGTCTCGGAGAACTGGCCCGAGGCTTCCCGGCAGATCCGGGTGCCGCGGTGCCGGCAGACGTTGAAGAAGGCCCGGATCTCACCCTGTCGATCGCGCAGGATGATGATCGATTCGCCGGCGATGGACCGCTGAACCCAATCGCCCGGCTGCTCGAAACGGGATACCCGGCCCACACAGTGCCATTGTCTCAGGAACAGCCGCTCCGCCTCCTCGGCCAGGATGGCCGGCGAGGTGTAGTACTCCTGCGGCATAGTGCGGGAGCCCTGGCGGAACGTCTGGGTAGTGGGGTGAAAGGCAGTCATGACTACAACAGTAAACAGTAAACAGTGAACGGTGAACAGTGAACGGTGAACAGTGAACGGTGAACAGCCGTAACACTCCTACCGGGACGGACCGACGGACCGACCGGCATTCACTGTTTCCCGTTCACCGCGCGCGCTTTCTTACGCCCAGCCAACACCCGTTTCGCGGCCAGCCAGCCGGGCCCGCCCAGGACTCCGGGTCCCGGGTGAGTCCCCACTCCACCCAGGTACAACCCGGCAATGGGCATCTCGTGCCGGCCCCATCCCGGCACCGGGCGCATGAAAAGAATCTGATCGAGGGTCAGCTCACCGTGGGTGACCGCGCCTTCGGTGATCCCGAAGCGGTGCTCGAGATCGTTCGGCGTGTTGCAGACCCGATGCCGGACCCGAGCCGCGAACCCCGGTACCGCCTCGTCGATCAGGCGGGTAACGGTATCGGCCAGGTCGTCCCGGGCTGCCGTTGACTGTTCATTATTCACTGCCTGCTGGTAGGGCACGTACTGCACGTGAGCCACAACGACATGTTTGCCGTGAGGCGCCAGGTCGGGCCACCGGAGCGTGGGCACCGCGAACTCCACGTGGGGTCGTTCCGACACCTGCCCGTACTTGGCCGCATCGTAGGCACGCTCCAGCGTCAGGGTATCCGGCGTGAGCGAGACCACGCCGTCGCCCCAGGCTTGCTCCGGCAGGCCATCAAGAGCAAACAGCGCGGTGGCGCGGCAGCCGCGAAACTTGATGTTCTTGACTGCCTGCAGGAACTCCGGGTCGAGCCAGACCGGGTCCACCAAGCCGAGCAGCGTCCGTGCCGGGTCGAGCGTGGATAGCACTACCGGGGCGCTGATCTCCTCGCCCGAGCCCAAGACAATTCCGGTGACCCGCTCGTCGACGACCGTGATCCGGGCCACGTCGGTGACCGCGCGGATGGTGACCTTCGCCCCCCGGGCGGCATCCTCGATGGCATTGGCCAGCGCGTTGGGACCCTTGGTCCACGCGGGCCGGCCCCGGATGGAACCGGCGTCGGCACCCACCAGGTGATGCAGCAGCACGAAGGTGGTACCGCCGGAGCGTGGGCCCTGACGGATGTCCTGAATGCCCGCCGCCGCGATGGCGGCCTTGAGCGGCTCGCTCTCGAAGGTGTCGTCCACCAGCTCCTGGATCGCCATCGGGAGGATCCGGAGCAGCTCGATCATGTCGTCCCGGCCCAGCCGGCGCAGCTTGCCGGCCACACCGAGCAGGGGCAGGATCTCGTGCACCGAGGTCGTATCGAGGTCGGGAGCGGGGAGCTGATACAGCGCTTCGAGGAACCCGGCGATCCGGGCCAGCCGGGTGGTGAAGCCGGGCCAGCGATCCGCGTCCCGGGCCGAGAAGGGCCGGATGGCCTGGGCGGCCCGGGCGGCGTCGCGCGGGAGGGTCAACCACTGGCCGTCCCCCAGCGTCACCGCGCTCGCGATCTCGGACGACGCAAAGCTCCCCCGCGTGTCGAGACCGATGCCGCTCGCGACGGCCGGTGGCAGCCAACCGAAGTCCAGGGTCAGC
>DASWKS010000467.1:0-3507 GCA_036396495.1 Gemmatimonadales bacterium | reverse complement strand
GAGCATGGCAACCCATATATTTTCCGTCGCCATGCCGACCTATCAATACATCTTCACGATGCAGGATCTGCGCAAGGTGGTGCCGCCGAGCCGCGAGATCCTCAAAGGGATATACCTTGCCTTCTTCCCCGGCGCCAAGATCGGCGTGCTGGGCGCCAACGGCGCCGGGAAGAGCTCCCTGCTTCGCATCATGGCCGGAGTGGATCAGGACTTCCAGGGTGACGCGCGTCCGGCCGAAGGGATCCGGATCGGTTTTCTGCCGCAGGAACCGCAGCTCGATCCCGCCAAAGACGTGCGCCGCAATGTGGAGGAAGCCGTCGCACCGATCCGCGACCTCCTCACCCAATTCGAAGCGCTGAGTCTCAGATTCGCCGAGCCGATGAACGACGCCGAGATGAACCGGCTGCTGGAGCAGCAGGGTGAGCTTCAGACCCGGATCGAATCGATCGGCGCCTGGGAGCTCGACCGCAAGATCGACATCGCCATGGACGCGCTGCGGCTCCCGCCGGGCGAGGCCGATGTGAGCACGCTGTCGGGCGGCGAGCGGCGGCGAGTGGCACTCTGCCGGGTGCTGTTGGAGCAACCCGACCTGCTCTTGCTGGATGAGCCGACCAACCATCTGGATGCCGAATCGGTGGCCTGGCTGGAACAGCATCTGGCCCAGTTCCCCGGCACCGTGGTGGCGGTCACCCACGACCGCTACTTCCTCGACAACGTGGCGCAATGGATTCTGGAGCTGGATCGCGGCGCGGGCATCCCCTGGAAGGGCAACTACTCCTCCTGGCTGGACCAGAAGCAGAACCGATTGGCGCGGGAAGAGAAGCAGGCCTCGGCCCGGCAGCGGACCTTGCAGCGCGAGCTGGAGTGGATTCGGATGGCGCCCCGAGCCCGCCAGGCCAAGTCCAAGGCCCGGATCAACGCCTATGAATCGCTGGTGGCGGAGGAGCGGCAGGCCCGGGATGCCAGCGCCGAAATCCTGATCCCGGCGGCGCCCCGCCTGGGCGATGAGGTCGTGGTGGCCAGGGACGTGGCCAAGGGGTACGGTGATCGGCTGTTGTTCGAGAGGCTCAACTTCGCGCTCCCCCGCGGCGGTATCGTCGGGATCATCGGACCCAACGGCGCCGGGAAGACCACGCTGTTCCGGATGATCACCGGCACCGAGCAGCCAGACGCGGGTGAGCTCAAGCTGGGATCCACGGTGCAGATCTCCTACGTGGAGCAGAGCCGGGAATCCCTCAACCCCGACCACACGGTGTACCAGGAGGTCTCCGGAGGCGAAGACACGCTCGACTTCGGCAACCGCGAAGTGAACGCCCGGGCCTATTGCGCCAGTTTCGGCTTCCGGGGGGCTGATCAGCAGAAGCGGGTGGGAAATCTCTCGGGCGGCGAGCGCAACCGGCTGAACCTGGCCAAGCTGCTCCGCACCGGCGGCAACCTGCTGCTGCTGGACGAGCCGACCAACGATCTCGATGTGGACACGCTGCGCGCCCTGGAGGAGGCCCTGCTGGCCTTCTCGGGGTGTGTCGTGGTGATCAGCCACGACCGCTGGTTCCTGGACCGCATCGCCACCCATATGCTCGCATTCGAGGGAGACAGCGAAGTGTACTGGTATGAAGGGACCTACTCCGACTACGCCGCGGACTACCACCGGCGCAAGGGCGTGGCGGTCGATCAGCCGCATCGGATCAGGTACAAGAAGCTGGTACACTGACGTGACCAACGTGTTGCGAACCAAAGTCCCGGCGCTTCCCCCCGGGCTGGAGGGGCTCGCCACCCTCGCCGCGAATCTGTCATGGAGCTGGCACCGCCAGGCGCGGGCCCTCTTCAGAACCGTGGACGAAGTCACCTGGCACCGCTGCCGCCACAACCCCATCCAGTTCCTCAACGCGGTGGAGCCCGCTCGGCTGGAAGGGATCGCGGCCGACCCGACCTTCCGGGCCGAGCTGGAGCGGGTGCTGCAATGGATGGAGGGCGAGCGATCGAACGAGCTCACCTGGTTCGGCCGCACCTGGCCTGACCTGCGAGAGCACCCGGTGGCCTACTTCTGCGCCGAGTTCGGGCTGCACAACTCGGTGCCCATCTATTCCGGCGGCCTCGGCATTCTGGCCGGTGACCATTGCAAGGCCGCGTCGGACCTGGGCGTCCCGCTGGTGGCGCTGGGATTGTTCTACCAGAAGGGCTACTTCGACCAGCGCATCCGGCTCGACGGCTGGCAGGAAGACAGCGACGAGGTGGTAGACCCGGCCTCGATCCCGGTGACGCCGCTGGTCGGGATGAATGGCGTACCCCATGTGGCGGTGGTGCAAACCTTCGGCCGGCCGGTGCATGTCAGAGTCTGGTCCATCCAGGTGGGCCGGGTGCCGATCTACCTGATGGACACGGCGCTGGAACAGAACCATCCCGATGACCGGGCCTTGCTCAACAAGCTGTACGGCGAAGGCGAGGACCTTCGGCTCCGGCAGGAGTGGATCCTCGGCGCCGGCGGGGTCAAGGTGATCCGGGCCGTGGGAGTGGAGCCGGCCGTGTGGCACGCCAACGAGGGCCATGCCGCTTTCATGCTGCTGGAGCGGATCCGCGAGCTGGTGGCACAGGGCGCTTCGTTCGAGGAGGCCGTCGCGGCCGTGCGCTACTCCTCGGTGTTCACCACCCACACGCCGGTTCCAGCCGGTCACGACAACTTCGACGCCGACCATGTGGCGGAGTGCATCGGCCCGGTGTGGGAGGAGCTGGGTGTCGCGCGGGAGCATCTGTTCAAGCTGGCGGAGAACCCGAGGCAGCCGGGCCGATTCGACATGACCGCGCTGGCGCTCCGGCTTTCCACCCACGTCAACGGGGTGTCCCGGCGGCACGGGGCCGTGTCGCGCTCGATGTGGAGCGAGCTGTGGCCGGGACATACCGTCGACCAGGTCCCCATCGGCGCCATCACCAACGGCGTGCACATGGCCACCTGGATGGCCAACCAGATGATGGAACTGCTGGACCGGCATCTGGGGCCGGACTGGTGGACCCGGCTCAACGAACCCGATCTGCTGGAGCGCATCGGCTCGGTGGACGATGCGGCGTTGTGGGCGGTCCATCTCCAGCTCCGGGACATCCTCTTCCGGTTCATCCGGGAGGATGCGCGGCGCCGTTTCGCGGATGACTGGAAGGAAGCGACCCAAGTGGTGGGGGCCGGGGCGCTGCTCGATCCCAGCGCGTTCACCATCGGGTTCGCCCGCCGGTTCGCCACCTACAAGCGCGCCAATCTGATCTTCCGGGACCCGGAACGGCTGCATCGCCTGCTGGTCGACGCCCGGCAACCGGTGCAGCTGGTCGTCGCGGGCAAGGCCCATCCCGCCGACACGCCCGGAAAAGAGGTGCTCCAGAGCGTATACCGATTCACCCACGATCCGTTCTACGAGGGGCGGGTGGCGTTCATCGAGGACTACGGGATGTACCCGGCCCACGTGCTGGTGCAGGGGGTGGACCTCTGGCTCAACCTGCCCCGGGTGCCTATGGAAGCGAGCG
>DASWKS010000466.1:0-4028 GCA_036396495.1 Gemmatimonadales bacterium | reverse complement strand
GGATGAGCGGAGACGGGGCTCGCTTCGACACGGCGGCCCGGTTGTCACCTCTCGACGTGGCAGAAGTTCTGGAACGGGGCGTGCGTCGGTTCGAGCGGCGGGTCTTCAGCGGACAGGACCGCTGGGGGGTGCTGCGCGACGGGACGGTGTGGTTGGCCAGGGTGTATCGCAACGAAGTCACCTGGATCGAGCCGTCCGGCAAACGGCTCCAGGGCCCGGCTCTCCCCGACCGGGTCATAGAAGTCAGCCGGGTGGACCGGGAGCATTGGCTGCTGCAGTTCCCGGAGGAGCTCCGCAGTACCGCGGAACGACTGCCGTATTCCCCCATCAAGCCCCCGTTCGAGAACGGGTTGACCACGGCCGGCGGCCAGGTGTGGCTCGAGAAGAGCCGCCCCGCGACCGACTCGGTGCGGACCTATCATGTGATCGATCGCCGGGGCGAACTGAGCCGGGTGTTGATCCTGCCGAGTCGTCAGGGCCACATCATCGCGGTGGGCGATACCGTGGCGCTGGTGGCGGAGCAGTGGAGGGAAGGCGTTAGGCTGATGCAGGTGAGGATACCCAACTAGTCGCCGGTCGCGGGCGCTTCCCGCCGACCCACCGGGCCCCGTGTTCCGCTCCCAGGAACGCGGGGCTCGCATGTTTTTCGGAACGGTCGCGTGACCACGACGAGCTGGTACGTAGCACACGTCACATCATCGTGCACTGTTGGTACGAGCGGGCCATTCGCTCTTTGGAGTGATGTCCGAATCACGCGGTCACGCTCGTCTCACCAATTACGGCTCGCGCAAATGCCTAACCGTGCTTCGCACGGATGGGACTAACACGTCACCACCGGAACCAGCAAGGGGAACATGCAATGCTTCGCAAGACATTTTGGCTCGCAGGCGCGCTGGCGCTCACGCTCGCCGCATGTGATGACGACGATGATGATCTGGTGACTCCGCCGGGCACCACCAGCGTGACCATTCTGCTGACCGATGCCCCGGGTGACATTCTCGATGCGGTGGTCACCATCGACCAGGCGTTCGTGCAGGGGACCGGGGTGAGCCGGGTGGACCTGCTGGACGCCCCGGTCACCGTCAACCTGACCGACCTGGCTAACACCACCAGCGAGCTCCTGTCCGGGGCCGAAGTCACCAACGGCACGTACAGCGACCTCCGCCTGGTCATCAGCGGCGCCTTCGTCGAGGTGGAGAATGAGGACGGCAGCTCCACCATCTTCGCCTCCTCTCCCGACTACTCGGGCCTGCCGGAAGGCGCCACGGTGGGCGGGGAGCTGACCCTGCCGGCCGATGCGGCCTCGGGAAGTCTGGTGGACTTCGCTGAGGACCTCGCGCTGGATGGCGGCAGCGTTTCCCTGCTGGCCGACTTCAACGTGTCACAGAGCTTCACCGACGGCGGCACCGGGGCCTGGACCCTGCAGCCGGTCCTCCGGGGCGCCGCGGCCGGCGACGCCGCTACGGTCACGGTCACCCTGGCGCTCGGTGCCGATGTCACGCTGCCGGAAGGCGTCACGCTGGCCGGCTTTACCGCCGATCTGGGTGGTGAGAGGCTGGCATTCGCCGAGGTGGGCGGGACCTTTACCGCTGCCTTCTCCTTCGTACTGCCGGGTACCTACGCTCTCAGTCTGATCGGTCCCGCCGGACTCACCCTCACTACCGATCCGGCTCTGCCGGTCGATGTCGTGGTCGGCGCCGCCGGTGCAGTGACGCAGACGGTCACCATCACCGCCGCCACTCCCGCACCATAGCGCGCATCAGCCGTTCACCTGGTCGCCGGCTGCCGATTCGGCGCCGGCCACTGGGGCTGACTGGTTCCCGTCCTTGTGAGTGGGGCAGGCTAGCATGTGGCGTGGCGAAGGCGTGCGTTTTCCCCATCATCCGGCGTCGAGTTATCGTACGGCCTGCGCGATAGGGGCTCAAGTTGGTGCTCGCGCGGGAGTTTGGAGACCGGCCTTCTGGTGGTGCCGGCAGTACGGGAATTGCTGGATTAACGGCGTAACCTTACTCACGGGATGGACTCATGCTTCGCACCACGATTCGACTGGCGTGCGCCTCACTCTTGGCGGTCGCTGCCTGTTCCGACGCTTCCAGTCCGGAAGGCACCAGCCGGGTGACTCTGCTGCTCACCGATGCCCCGGGCGACCTCCTGGAAGCGGTGGTGACCATCGACGAGATCTACCTGCAGGGCGGAGAAGGCGAAGGCGAGGAAGCGGAAGGGGCGGGCCGGGTCGTCCTGCTCAGCGAACCGGTGACGGTCGATCTGCTCACCCTGGCCGATGAATGGATGACCTTGGTGGAAGGGGCCGAGATTCCGGAAGCGCAGTACGGGCAGTTGCGCTTCGTGATCAGTGGCGGATACGTCAAGGTCGAGCAGGAAGACGGCGACAAGATCTTCGCCTCGTCGGCCGACTATGCCGAGCTGCCCGAGGGGGCGGAGGTGACCGGAGAGCTGCAGATGCCCAGTTTCAGCAGCTCCGGACTCAAGGTGAGTTTTACCGGTGGCCTGGCGATCGACGACGAGACGATTCTGCTGATCGACTTTGATGTGGCCGAGAGCTTTGGACAGGAAACCGGCTCCGGGAAGTGGGTGCTTCACCCGGTGCTCACGGGGAGCGTGCTGGACGATAATGCGGCGCCGGCGAAGGGCCGCTAGCGGCCGATGGTGACCGCCTAAGCAACCCTCTCCTCCGACGTTTTCGACTCTTCAGACGGTTCCGGCGGCGCCGAGCTTGCGGCGTGCTGCCGGAGCCGTCCTTCTTCGTACCATCGCCGGGTGATTTCACCGGCCAGCTCGCGGTTGCCCAGACCGAACGCGAGACCCACGGCCAGCGCCACCGCACCGACGATCAGGGTGAAGGCCGACGTCACGATCTCGGGGGCCACGCCCACCTGCTGCAGCGCCATGAAGATGGCGATCAGAATCACGGCGGTCTTGGCCACCTTGGCCAGGGTTGGCACTCCGACCACCGCGCCGGCCGACGCGAGGACCAGAGCCCGGACGAATTCGCCGACGATCATGCCGAGAATCACGATGATGATCGCCGCGATCAGCGTGGGGATATAGGACAGCATCATGCCGAACATCTGATTGATGCTCTCCAACCCGAGCGCGGTGGCGGACAGCAGGATCACCACCAGCATGACCAGCCAGAAGAGCAGTTTGCCGATCGCGTGGACTGGGTCGAGCCGGGTACCGGCTCGTTCCATCGCCTCGGTCAGGCCGCCGGCCTGGGCCATCTTGTTGAACTCCATCCGGCGCAGCAGATGGTCGGTCCACCGCTCCACCTGGCGCGCCAGGAGGTAGCCGGTGAGCAGGATGATCACGGCGCCGATCAGGGCCGGGAGCACGATCCCGAGCGACTCGGCACCGACCAGTATTCGCCGCCACAGTTCGTTCATTGGGTAACCTCGATCACGAGTTTCCCGAGCTGACGGCCCTCGGTCATCCGGGCGAAGGCGGCCCGGCCTTCGTCCAGCGGCACGACACTATCGACCACCGGGCGCAGAGAACCCCGTTCCCCCAGCGCCACAATCTCACGGAATTCCCGGTCATTGCCCATGGTTGATCCCAGCAGACTCCATTGGAACCAGAAGAGCCGGCGGAGGTCGAGGGCAACCTGGGGTCCGGTGGTGGCGCCACACGTGACGAATCGCCCCAGCGGCCGGAGAGCCTTGAGGGAAGACTCCCAGGTCTTTTCGCCGACACAATCCAGCACGACGTCGGCGCCAACCCCGGTCAAGCTCCGCACTTCGCGGGCCACGTCAGCGCTGCCGTGGTTGAGGGTCACTTCGGCCCCAAGTTGGCGTGCCACTTCGAGTTTCGCATTTGAAGAGCTGGTGGCGACCACCCGGGCCCCCAGCAGCACCGCGATTTGCACGGAGGCCAACGCCACGCCACCACCGATGCCCCAGATCAGCACCGTCTCCCCGGCTCGGAGTCGGGCGCGAGTCGTCAGCATCCGCCACGAAGTCAGGGTCGCGAGGGTGAAACCGGCCGCCTCCGCCCAGCTCCACACGGCGTTG
>DASWKS010000465.1:0-1973 GCA_036396495.1 Gemmatimonadales bacterium | reverse complement strand
CGGCCCGCCCGCCCGCCCGCCCGCCTCGAGCCCGATCCCGAGTGCTTCCGCTACCGCGTCGTAGAACCCGTCGCCTCCGCCGAGCAACTGCTCCACCGTTCGGAGAAACTCGCCCGACTCGGCCCCCTGAATCACGCGATGGTCATAGGTGCTGGAGAGCCACATCACCTTGGCGATCCCGAGCTCCGTCAGGCGCTCCCGCGGGGTGGCGGTGAACTCGGGGGGATAAGCGATGGCCCCGGTTGCGATGATGGTGCCCTGGCCGGCCATCAGTCGCGCCATCGAGGTGGAGGTTCCCAGCCCTCCAGGATTGGTGAGCGTGATGCTGCCGCCGGCGAAGTCGTCCGGCAGCAGCCGGTTGCTCCGGGCTTTCTCGACCAGGGACTCGTAGGTGGCATGGAAGGCCGCGAAGTCCATCGTGTCGGCCTGCTTGATGACCGGGACGACCAACCCCCGCGAGCCATCCTTCCGCTCCACATCCACTGCCAGTCCCAGCCCCAGATGCGACGGGGTGATGCGGTACGCGGTCCCGTCGATGGCCCGGTAGCTGTGGCCCATGCTCTGATGGCGCTTCCACGCCAGGACCAGGGCGTAGGCGATCAGGTGGGTGAATGAGAGTTTGAGGTTTCGATCGGCGGCGGCGAGCGCCTGGTTGAGCTGGGTTCGCCGGGCCTCGAGAACGCTGACCGGGATCTGGCGGAAGGTGGTGGCGGTAGGGACGCCGAGGCTCTCCTCCATGTTGGCGGCGAGCCGGGCGGCAGGGCCTTTGACTTCGGTCCGCTCCGGCGCCGCCGGCGCCGCCACCGTGGCCCCGTTCCGAGTTCCGGGTGCCTCCGGACCATCTCGCGACTCACGACTCGCGATGCGCGACTCCGGAAGTTCCCCGATGATCCCCGCTTGAAACAGCTCCCGCCATTCCGGAGACACCGACGCGGGGTCGCGCAGGAAGTCCTCATAGAGGGCCTGGGCGAACCCCGCGTTAGCGGTTTCGAAGGGATTGACGTCTCGGGTACTCACAAGATCTCCATGACAGTCACGAGTCACGGATCGCGGGCTCCAGGACCGGACAGTCCCGACCCCCAGCGACCCGTGAATCGTGAACGAAAACTAATCGCGCGAGGGGCCCGCGACGAGCCGCTGGAATGCCGCCTCGTCTCGGAGCGGATCCCAGGCCGGATCGACCTTGAGCAGGGCAGGAGAGAGGATGCCGGGAGCGGCGAGCAGTTCCGAGAGGGTAGCGATGGCCTTGGCATGGTTGCCGGTTCTGCAGTACACCAGCGCCAGGTTCTGCTAGAGCGACGTCCCCCACAGGGCGTCCAGGCTCACCGGGACCATCTGGGTGGCCCGGAAAGCTTCGGTGACGGCCTCGTCGGCGCGGCCGAGGCCGGCCAGCGCCACACCCAGCAGACTGTTCCGAATGGCGGCGACCGGCAGCTGGAACGATGGGTCTTCCAGCTGGACCCGGGCGGAGTCGAACCACACCCGGGCTGCCCCCGCTTCCCCTGCGCGGCTGGCTGCTTCCGCCCTGGTCAGCAGGTACGACACCCGATCGGCTGATCCGCCGACTCCCATCTCGCATCCGGTTGTTTTTCCAGGCAGCGCATGACGATGGCCGCCAGCGCCGCCGGCGTGTCCGGCCGTCGGGTGGTGATGGGATCGGGGGGTTGGGTGACGTGGGCCGCGAGGACGGCCTGCGGCGTGCTGGCCGTGAATGGCGGGCTGGCCGCCAGCATTTCGTAGGCAACTACGCCCGCCGCATAGAGGTCCACTCGATGGTCTGCCGCCGGGTCGGCGGCCGCCTGCTCCGGCGCCATATAGGCCAGCGTGCAGACGGTCATTCCCACGGTGGTGCCCGATCCACTGGCCGGTGAGTGCCTTGGCCACGCCGAAGTCGGTGATGACCGCGCGCCGACCGGACAGCAGCACGTTGTCGGGTTTGATGTCCCGATGCCCCACTCGCGGTTGCGCGCGAA
>DASWKS010000464.1:0-4532 GCA_036396495.1 Gemmatimonadales bacterium | reverse complement strand
TGATGAGCTGAGATTCTCACGCAGCACATGTCACCCAGCACCGCACTGTGCACCGCACGTGGCACCCGGAAGGCGGAATCTGGAACGGGTAGCCGGCCCACCCGGTTTGCCGCCACTCCCGTCGAGCGCCATATTCCCGCCTCCCCAACCAGGCGGCATCATCGAGTCCCCCAGCTCGGTTCCGGATTTCACGGGACGAGTCGCCCTCGTCACCGGCGCCGCTCGCGGGCTGGGGCGCGCTGCCGCCGAGCGGCTGCATGAGCGCGGCGCCTCCGTCGCCGTCAACGTCCGTGACACCGCCCGGGCCGAGGCGGTGGCGCAGGCATTTGGTGAGCGCGGACTGGCCGTGCCGGGCGATGTGGCGGCCGAAGGGGTGCCGGAAGCTGTCGTGAGCCGCACTCTGGAACGCTTCGGGCGCATCGACATTCTGGTCAACAACGCCGCCATGGCACGATCCACCCGCTTCGGTGACCTCTCCGCCCGGGAATGGCGCGAGACTGTGGAAGTGAACCTCACCGCTCCCTTTCTCTTCACGAAAGCGGTGCTCCCGGCCATGCAGGCCCAGCGATACGGCCGGATCATCAACATCTCGTCCTCGGCCGGCCGCATGGTGAGCACCTTGGGCGGCGCCCACTACACCGCCTCCAAGGCGGGCCTGCTGGGGCTGACTCGCGCCGCCGCGAAGGAGTTGGGAAAGTTCGGGATCACCGTGAACGCGATTTGTCCCGGCATGATCGACACCGAGCTGACCCAGGAGCATGCCACAGCGGACCAGCTGACCCGCCTGGCCGCCGGATACCCGGTGCCGCGGCTGGGCACGGCGCGGGAAGTGGCCGACCTGATCTGCTTCGCGGCTTCCGAAGCGGCCGGCTACATCACCGGCGCCGCGCTCGACATCAACGGCGGCGACCTGATGATGTAGATGAAGGAAAGCACCCGAGTCCTCACCTCTCTCGGCGCGGCGGTCGCCGGTGGCATCCTGATCGGCGCATCGGGGAACACGGCGTTGCTGCGCGCGGCCGATCTGCTGGCCCCGGTCGGGACGCTATGGGTGAACGCCATCCGCATGACCGTGATTCCGCTGGTGGCTTCCCTCCTGATCACGGGTGTCGCGTCGGCCACGGACGTGAAGGCGATCGGACGGCTCGGGGGCCGCACCCTGGTCGTGTTCGTGCTGCTGCTGGTGGGCGCGGCGCTGGTGGTCATGCCCTTCGCCCCGGCGGTGTTCTCCCTGCTGCCACAGGATCCCGGCGCGCGCCCTCCGCTCCCCGCCGGCGCGGCCGAAGCGGCGGGGCAGCTCGCCGCGGGTGAGCAGAGCCAGACCCTGGCCGGCTGGCTGACGTCGTTGATCCCGAGCAATCCCATCGCCGCCGCGGCCACCGGGGCGATGGTGCCGCTGATTCTCTTTACCTTGTTCCTGGCGCTCGCCATCGCGCGCAGCCCGGCCCCGGCCCGCGCCACGCTGGTGGGGTTCTTCCAGGCCCTGGGCGACGCCATGCTCACGCTGGTTCGCTGGGTGGTGCTGGCGGCTCCGATCGGCGTCTTTGCGCTGGTGCTGCCGCTGGCGGCGCGGGCCGGCACTGCGCTCGCCGGGGCCATCGGCTTCTACATCGTGGCCTACTCGGTGGGGAGTCTGCTCGTCACCGCGCTGCTGTATCCGGTGGTGGCCCTGGTGGCCAGGATCCCGATGGGCCGATTTGCCCGCGCGGTGCTCCCCGCCCAGCTCATCGCCTTCAGCTCCAGCTCCTCCATTGCGTCCTTGCCGGCTCTGGTCGACAGCGCCGAGCGCGGTCTGGGGCTGCCGAAACGGATCTCCGGATTCGTGCTGCCGCTCGCCGTCTCCATGTTCAAGCTGGCGTCGCCGGTCTCCTGGACCGTGGGAGCGCTCTTCGTCGGATGGTTCTACCAGATCCCGCTCCACGCCGCGGAGCTCGCGACCATTGCCTTCGCGGCCGTGTTCCTGGCCTTTGCGGCGCCCGGGATCCCGCGCGGAGCCTTTATCATGCTCACGCCCCTGTTTCTGGCGATCGGCCTTCCGCCCGAGGGTATCGGCATCCTGATCGCGGTGGACGTGATCCCCGATACCTTCTCGACCGTGCTCAATGTGACCGGCGATCTGGCTGCCGCGGCGCTGGTCGCCCGGAGCGACGGGGCGCTGCCGGCCGGCGGCCCCGAGGCGACGTGAACCAGAAACCGCCCGGTGCCTCGACGGCGCAAGCCGCGGCTCTTCGCGTGGCGAAGCTGGAGGACATTCCAGCGCTCCAGGATCTGATCGTCCGCTCGACCCGCGGTCTCAGCCGGGGGTACTACTCGGCCGAGGAAACCGAGGCGGCGCTTCGCCACGTCTTTGGAGTCGATACGACCCTGATCCGGGATGGCACGTATTTCCTGGTCGAGCGGGACGGTGCTCCCATCGGGTGCGGGGGATGGAGCTACCGGCGGACCCTCTACGGCGGCGATCAGCGCCCGATGGGTGGCCCGGACCAGCTCGACCCGGCCCACGAGCCCGCCCGGATCCGCGCCTTCTTCGTCGCTCCCGAAGCCGCCCGGCAGGGCATCGGGCGGCGGATCCTCACTGCTTGCGAGGAAGCCGCCCGGCGGGCCGGGTTCACCTCTCTGGAATTGATGGCAACGCTTCCCGGTGTGCCGTTCTACCTGGCACTCGGGTTCACAGCAGTTGAGAACGTGACCGACACCCTGCCGAACGGAGTGGCGCTCCGGTTCGTCCGCATGCGCCGGTAACCTGCGCCGCGTTCCGGGTTCCAAGTTCCAAGTACCTGAGTGCGGTGCCAAGTGCGGTGCTAGGTACCCAGTGTCCCGGTCGCTGAAGCGCACAGTCCAGCACCCGACACCTCAGCACCGCACCCGGCACCTGGAACCACGGAACACGGAACACGGAACACGGATTACGGATGTTAGCCGTCCGTGCGGCGCGAAAAGTTGGCGCGTCGTGTTAAGATCTACCGGAACCGAACCAAGACCGGGGAAGAGTTGAATTACTGCCGGTTCGTCAAACCCTTCCAGGCGGGGGCGGTGGTTCTCGCCGGGATCCTGGCGGCGAGCGCCAGTCCGACCCGAGCATCGGCCCAGCGGCCGCTCAACCTCGACTTTGAGATGCCGGGCACCTCGGGCCCCGACCGGCCCTGGGGTTGGAGCCTGGGATGGTCGGCCTTTGCCGGCGGATCCGCGGCGACGTTTGCCCTCGACAGTGTGGTCCGTCGCCAGGGACGCCGCAGCCTGCGCATCGCGCGGGGAGATTCAGCCACCACCGGTGCTCCCCCCTCGATCGTGCTGCAGCTGCCGGCCGATTTCGCCCGGGGACGCGGGCTCCGGCTGACCGGCTGGATCCGGACCGAGCGGTTGCAGCAAAGGGCGTTGCTCACCCTCGAGGCCTGGAAGGATAGAGAATTCGCCTCGGCTGATACGGTGGCCGTCACGCCTGCGACCGCCGCTCCCGGCAAGTGGTCCCGCCACGAGTTGACCATCCGGGTTCCGCCCGAGAAGACGGTGCACTCGGTGGTGATCACGGCCGCCCTCGAGGGATCCGGCGCGGCGTGGTTCGACGAACTCGAGCTCCAAGTGGACGGGACTCCACTCAGCGCGCTGCCCTCGACCGCGGCTCCGCCTTCCCCCGCGGAGCTCGCCTGGCTGGGCGGGCTCGCGAATACCCTCCACGACCTCCGGGTTGCCCCCGCCGACAGCGTCGATGATTCCGACCTGGCCCGCTTTGCCGAGATCGTGGGCGATGCCCGGATCGTTGCACTGGGCGAATCCACCCACGGCACCCGGGAGTTCTTCCTGGTGAAGCACCGGCTGCTGGAGTACCTGGTCCGTAAGGCCGGTTTCACCCTGTTCGCCATCGAGGCCAATCAGCTCGCCGTGGAGAAGATCAACCGCTACGTGCAGGGCGGCAGCGGCGCGGCCCGGGAAGTCATGAAGGTCATGTTCCGGGTCTGGAACACCGAGGAGATACTCGCGCTGGTGGAATGGATGCGGGCCTACAACGCGGCCCACCCGGACCGCATGGTGCAGTTCGTCGGCTACGACATGCAGGATCACCGGACGCCGGCCGACAGCCTGCGGGCATTTCTGGAGCGGGCCGAGCGGGTCATGTTGCCGCGCTTCGACCTGCTGGCGGGCGAATACCGGGCCCAGCGCACCTCGGCCACACCCCAGATCCCCGACTCCACCCGCGCGCGGTGGCGACGCCAGGCCGACCTGCTCTGGAAAGAGATCAGCGAGGGTCGTCCTGCCTGGCTCACGGGGGCCGCGAACCGGAAAGACACCATGGTGGTCGAGTGGGCGGTGCAGGCGGCCAATCTGCTGCGGCAGGCAGCCAGGTTCAACGTCAACCTGAGCTCGCCCGAGCGCGACAGCCTCATGGCAGCCAATCTCGACTGGATCCTCACCACCCAGGCGCCGGGCGGCCGGGCGGTGGTGTGGGCTCACGACGTCCATGTGAGTCGTGGCGGCGACTCGGTGCTCAGCTTCAACAACGGGGCGCAGATGGGCGCCTACCTGTCGCGCCGGTA
>DASWKS010000463.1:0-2217 GCA_036396495.1 Gemmatimonadales bacterium | reverse complement strand
AGCCCGAGTCCGAATTTCGCGCGCAGCACCCGCGCGACGGAGGAGTCGATCACGGCGGAACTGATCCTCCCGTTGTGGAAGGCGTCCCAGTAGGGCCGATGCTGCTGGTAGCTCGACTGAAACACGACGTCGAGTCCCGCTTCAAACGCGTGCTGCGCCGCTGTAGGGGTGTTCGGCTCGGTGAAATGGAGGACCGTGGCTCCACCGGTGGCGGCGGCATCGGAGACGACGAAGCCGCCGAATCGCCACTCGCGTTTCAGCTTTTGGGTGAGCAGCCAGCGATTCTGGGTCGCCGGCGATCCATCCACCGAATTGTAGGCGCTCATCACGGAGCGGGCCCCCTCGGCCAGGGCGGCCCGGAACGGAGGAAAGAAGTACTCCTCCAGGAGGCGCGGGCTCAGGTCGATGGGGTAGCTGTCGCGCCCGCCCTCGCCCACGTTGGCCACGAAGTGTTTGGGAGTGGCAATGATGCCGGCCCGCTCAAACTCCCGGACGAACGCGGCTCCCATCCTGGCGGCGAGATAGGGATCCTCGCCGTAGGTCTCTTCCACTCGGCCCCAGCGAACGTCGCTGGCGATGTTGACGACCGGGGACAGCACCTGTCGGATGCCACGACTGCGGGTCTCACGCGCTGCCGCCGCGGCAACCCGTGCTGCGAGTGCCGTATCCCAGCTCGCGGCCAGCCCGATGGCCTGCGGGAATACCGTTGCACCCTCGCGAGCCAGGCCGTGGAGTGCTTCCTCGAACGGAATGATGGGAATGCCGAGGCGGGTGCGCTGGACGAAGAAGCGTTGGATCTGGTTGATGCGTTGGGCGTGCTCTCGCGCGGAGCCTCGGCCCGGACCGGGAGCGGCGGAGATCTGGAGGCCGAAGCTTCCGCTGGAGAAATCGTGGGAGGAATCATCGAGACTGCCTGGGATCATGAACAGCTGCCAGAATTTTTCCCGCAGCGTCATGCGACCCAGGAGATCCAGGACCCGCTGCTCGGTGGAGAGCCGTGGGTCCCGATAGGGAGGCTCTGGCCTGTCCTGGGCTCGGGTCGGTGACGGGGACAACAGCACCGAAGACCACGTGAGGGCCAGAACCAGCGCCGGCCGGATCACGGCCTCAGGGCCCGCAGGAGAAGTTTGTCGCGTTGTCGATGCTGCCGTGTCCCCGGTACACCGCCCGCAGCGGGTGGGGGCAGATCGGGCGGGTGCGCATTGTCTTGCCGGTCGTGTCGGCCTTCGTCGCCACGAGGTGCTCTGGCGGCTTCGAATGCTCTACCCAGTCGCTGATCGCGCTGAACCAGTTCACCCGGTCGGGGCCGGGGCCGCCGTAACAATGCATCACGCCTGGAAGCAGGAACAGGCGGGCGAATTCGCGCGCGGCGGGATCGCGCTTCTCGACTTCGCGATAGTAATCGATCGTTTCCAGGGCATTGAGGCCGGGATCGGCCCACCCGTGCCACAGGATGAGTTTCCCGCCTCGGGCTTTGAAGGCGCTGAGGTCGGGATTGCCCGCGTCGATCAGGGTCGAGACCAGCCGCGTGTCCCGGTGCCAGGTTGAAAAATCGTAGCGGGAGTAATCCCAGGTGGAATCCGCGAAGACGAAGTACTTGAAGAACTCGGTTCCGAACGCGAATTGCAGACTGGGAAACGCTCCCCCGGTTCCCCCCATCAACTGCTGGTTGACGCCGCTGAGCCACATCCCCCAGCCGGTGGGCCAGTTCTCCCCGCCCACGGGCTGACCGGGATAGATGACACCGTCCTGGTTGGTGATGGGCGTGTAGACCCGCTCGATCGCGGCCCGCTGGGACCGGGTCAGGCACCCGGGACCGGCCTGATCGCCGGGACAGGCGGGAAGCGAAGCAACCTGGAAGGCGCAACCAGGCGGGTCGCCGACCACGCTGTCACGAACCCCGTCGAGCGCGTCGCATGCGGCCAGCACCCGGGTCTCGAGCAGCCGAAGATTGTCGGATGAAATCGCCGACTCCGTACGCCGGCTGGGGTCGGGGAAGCTCGCCTGGATGTTCTTGACAAACCCGGCCGCGATTCGGGTGATGGAAATCGCCGGGGCGCCGGAGACGATGCCATCGTAGTCTCCGGGGTAGCGCTGGGCTTCCATCAACGCCTGGCGGCCACCGTTGGAGCAGCCAAAGAAATACGAACGGACCGGATCGCGGCCGTAGTGCTCCCGGATGACGGCCTTGGCCACCTCCGTGGTCCGATGCATGGC
>DASWKS010000462.1:0-3424 GCA_036396495.1 Gemmatimonadales bacterium | reverse complement strand
GATCCCCCTCGTTGCCTCTGGCACCAGCCGGCAAGGTGATGGTGTGAAGCAACGCGAGGTCCGACAGCCGCCAGATCTGTACCTGGTTGGCCCGATAGGGACTGTCCGCGTCCATGTCGGTCGTCGAGGTGACGATCCGGTCGATCGCCGGGACGATGGCTCCGGAATAGGGTCGAAGCCCCGGGGGCACTCCTGGAGCAACGGCCGAGCTGGAACGGACCATCTGGCCCGCCGGGGTCAACTCCACTAATCCACCGGGCGCCATCCCGGATGGCTGGTGACTCATCTGGAAGGTGGCCAGGACGTTTCCATTGGGGAGCCGCAGGAAGCTGTGGGGATGGCTCAAGCCCGCCTGGCCGGCGAATTCCCCGGCGAGCCGTGGCCGGGCGCCGTCGCGCAGGTCGAAGATGAAGGACCGTCCGCTCCCGAAGCCGTTGGCGAAGAGTTGCCGATCCTCCGCCAGCTCGTGTTCGGTGTGATGCGGCCCGTTTCGACCACCGGGGATCGGCAGCGTGGTGATCAGCGAACCATAACGGCCGGTGTCGGGCCGGACGGCGATCACCGCGAGGAAATCGGGTGCGCTGCTGTCGGCGGACGAAGTCCACAGGTAGAGGTACTCGCTGTCATCGCCGGCGCGGACCGCAGGCACCGCCTCGCCGCCCGAGGTGCAGCCGATCAGCACCAGCAGCTGGGCGGCGGCCAGTCTATTGCGGATGCCGCTCATTGGCGACGTCCAAACTCGTTCGCCAGCTGGCCGGCGCGTGTCGCCAGCTCCGCGAACCTGGTCGTACTCCGGACCGGGGCCAAGAAGGGGCAGTGGGTCGCGATGAACGGAGCGGGGTGGAAGCCACCTTCCACCGCCTGGCCCAGCAGCTCGAGGGCCCGGTCGATGCTCCCGGCCATCGCGAAGGACTCGGCCAGGTGGAACTTGTGGTGGGCATCGAGCCCCGCCACGTCGACTCGCGCGAGACACTCCAGCGCCTGGTCCTTTCGCCCGGTGACCCCATCGACCAGCGACGACAACTGCCGGGTATACGGGAGCTCCGGCGCCTTGTCGCGCATGACGCTGGCGTGCTCCGCCGCCTGGGCGAGCTGTCCCAGCATGGCGTGGGTATAGCCGAGGCACCACCGGATGATGAGGTTGTCGGGATCCATCTCGATGGCGCGGAGCAGGCTGGGGAGCCCGTCCCCGGCCCGCCCGATGAACCACTTCACGACCCCAGCCGCCATCCAGCTGGACGACGAGAGCGGGTCGCATACCATCAGGCGCCGGCTGGTGTCTGCGGCCATTTCGTTCTGCGCCGCGGCCAGGTACGACAGGCAAAGGATGAGCAGAGCGTCGGCGTCGTTCGGCTCTCGCTCCAAAGCCGCGCCCAGGTGGTGCACGGCCTCTCCAATCAGACCCCGCTCGTACGCGATGAATCCCAGAAGGGCATGTCCGTAGGGCCGGTCCGGGGCGCGAGCCAGCAGGTCCCGCGCCGCGGCCTCGGCCTCTTCGATCGGCCGGTGATCCCGAACCATTCCCGAACGGACCTGGGCGACTTTGCCCCAGGCCACGAGAGCCTGGAGCGGCACGCTCGGTCCTTCGATCTCCTGGGCCCGGGCCAGCAGCGAGAGGCCGCGTGCAATGGAGGTGCCGTACCGCCGCATTTCATGGCGGGCCTGCAGGTAGAGCTCGAAGGCTCTGACATCCGCGATGGGATGGTCGCTCAGGCGGCGGTCCTCGTCCGAGCTCAGCTTCAGGTCCAAGGCCTTGACAATCTCTCGCGCCACCCGTTCCTGGACCTCGAAGACCTCGTCCAGCGTGCCGCTGTATTTCTCGCCCCAGAGATGATCGTCGTTGGGCGCGTCGATCAGCTGGGCCGTGATACGCAGGTTGTTTCCGGCCTTTCGGACACTGCCTTCCAGCACGTAGCGCACCCCCAGCTCGCGTCCGATGGTGCGGACGTCTTTGCTGGTTCCCTTGAGCTGCATGGCGGAGGTGCGCGAGATGACGCTCAGGGCGCGGACCTTGGAGAGGTCAGTGATGATCTCCTCGGTCAGACCGTCGCTGAAATACTCGTTCTCCGGATCCGGGCTCAGGTTGGCGAATGGCAGCACCACCACCGAACGGCGACCGCTGGCCGCCGCCGGGCCGGACGCCATGGCCGCGGCCAGCGCCAGCACCAGCTCCCGGCCGTTTCGAAAGCGGTCCGACGTCTGGGTCGCCATCGCCTTCGCGACCACCTGATCGAGCTGGGGCGGGACCTCGCTGCGCCGGCCCCGGACCGAAGGCGGCGGGCTGATCATCCGCTGGGCCAGCATGGCCATCAGCGGCCCGTGGAACGGCAGCTCCCCGGTCAGACATTCGTAGAGCACGCATCCCAGGCTGTACAGATCGCTGGTCCCGTCGAGCGGGTCCCCGCTGACCTGTTCCGGGCTGAGGTAGGCCGGCGTACCGATCATCTCGCCGACCTGGGTCAGCCGGGACGCCTCCGGCGCGGTCACCGCCCGCGCGATCCCGAAGTCGGCCACCACCGCGTGGCCTTCACTCAGGAGGATGTTCTCGGGCTTGATGTCACGGTGGACAATCCCGGCGCGATGGGCGTAGTCGAGCGCGTCCGCCACTTCGCGCGCGATCCGGAGGATGTCATCCAGCGGCAGCTGCTTGTCGCGGGTGAGCCGGTCCCGCAACGATTCGCCGTTGACGAACGGCATGACATAGAACAGGAAGCCGCCCGCCTCCCCCGAATCGTGCAGGGCCAGGATGTGAGGATGCTGCAGGTTGGCGGTGGTCTTGATCTCGGAGAGAAAGCGTTCCGCGCCCACGGCCTGAGCGACCTCCGGGCGCAGCACCTTGACGGCGACTTTGCGGTCGTGCTTGAGATCGTGCGCCAGGTAGACGGTGGCCATTCCACCGGCGCCCAGCTCGCGCTCGATGCGGTAGCTCCGGCCCAATGCGGCGGAGATCTGGGAGGTGGCGGCGGTCATCCTAGGCCGACCCCCTCGGTGAAACGCTTCGTGATCACGCTCTGCACGGTGGGCCCGGTGAAGGGCGGGGTACCGACCAGCGTCTCGTACAGCACACACCCCAGGCTGTAGAGATCGCTTCGACCATCGAGGTTGCTCTCGTCGCCGGCCGGCTCCGGGGTCATGTATGCGGGGGTGCTGCCGTCGGCTTCGCCGGACAGCTCTGACCGTACCACCTTGAGCCCGACTTTGCGTCCGTGGCGGAGGTCTTGGGCGAGGTAGAGCGTGGCCATCCGCCCTGGCCCAGCTCGCGCTGGATCGGGTAGCGGCCTGCCAGCGCGGTCGCGAGCCGTTCGGTCGCGCCCCTCATCGACTGCTCTGCCTGGCCAAGGTGGTCATCGGATGCAGCAATTCTACCCGGCCCGCCAAGCCCCTGCTACGGAGCCGGAACCCTCCTGGTTCGGGGCCTCCTGAC
>DASWKS010000461.1:0-4437 GCA_036396495.1 Gemmatimonadales bacterium | reverse complement strand
GGATGAGGAAGCGCTGGCAGAGGCGCAGAGCGAGCTGGAGGAGGACCCGGACGCCCGGGCGCTACAGGACGGGTTCGACGACGAGGAAACCGATGACTGGGGACCCGGAGTCCGCTAAACCCTTATCAGGCGTGCGGCACGAGGACCGGGGGAACTCGATGGACTTCTCTCGCTCCTCCAGCTTCAGGCCAGGACGGTCGCCGACGTCCTTCTCATCCCCACGCGGACGATCCATCGGAGAAAGGCGGAAGGCCGACTCCGGCCAGACGAATCCGATCGCGTATTGCGATTGACCAGCACTGGCTGGGTGCCGGAACTTGAAGCCCGGCCGGCTGGCCCGTGGTGCTTACTTGCGCCTACTGAGGCCGTTCGACCATCAAGCCGGGAATACCGGCAAAGTCGGCCAGGTTGAGAGTCCAGAGGCGCGCATCGTTGCCGAGGGCACAGGCGGCGATGGCCAGGTCGATTTCGCGGCCTCGCGCGCCGGGCACCTGCCGATAGAGGTCGGCTGCCTGCCGTGCCTCCTCCGGTCCAAACGGGAGGCAGGCGTGAGATGGAAACAGCGCCTCCTGGGCCTCGAGCTCCTGCTCCAGCCGCGGACCGCGGTACCACTCGTACAACACCAGGGCTGGCAGCACCAGCCGTTCGCCCTCCGCAATGGCTCGGCGGAGCGCCGGGGCGGAGCGCCGCGGTCCGCAAAGACCATCTCTCAGCACAGAGGTATCGAGCAGGATCAACCGCTCTCCGGAGGCGTGCGGCGTCCTCCCTGCCGCCGGGCGGCGCGGACCGCAGCCACTTCACGGTCCACCGCCCGAGCGGTCCGGGCCGCGGGCCGGGCCAGGATGGCATCGAAGGTGGTGAGGAGCTGCTCCCGCTCTGCCTCGGAGAGCCGCCCCGCACGGGCTGCGTATTCCCGAACGGCTTCCCGCACCACGGCGCTCTTGGAGGTGCCGAGCCGATGGGCGGTGCGCCCGATCCGGGCCACGGTGTCGTTATCGAGGGTGAATGTGACCTTGGTCGTGGGCATGAACCATATTACCATATGTATGGTAATATGGCAATAATCGCACCGGCCGCGGCAAGGTTCATGGTATGGGGTGGGGCTGGCTCAGGTGCGTCCGGTAGAAATCGACGATTCGGCGAGCCGCGTCGATGGCGTTGGGCCGAGTCCACTCCGAGATCACGTGGCCCTGCCCGGCATACGACGCGAACTGGGCCGGCCGCTCCAGCCGCCGGAGCGCGGTGAAGAGCTTCTGCCCGTCGTGATAGGCCAGGTCATCGGTGCCGTGCACGATCAGGAGCGGCGTGAAGATCTTGTCGGCCTGATAGTATGGTGAATTGTCCAGATAGCGTCTCAGGTTGGCCCACGGGTGGGTTCCCATCCGGGCCTGCCCGCCCTCGTTCCAGCCGATCCAGAACGACCCGCCCGACTTGTCATGATGGCCGTAGGTGCCCGGGAGATCGTAGATCCCCGACACCGCCACCGCGGCCCGGAAGAGGTTGGTCCGCGAGATGATGGCCGCGGTGCCGAACCCGCCGAACGACTGGCCCCCGATGCCCACCCGGCTGATGTCGATGTAGCCCAGTTCGGCGGCGCGGTAGACCTGGGGCAGCAGCACGTCTGTCATTTCCTGGGCCGGATTCCCCGCCTCACGATTCGGGCCCAGTGTCAGGTTGGCCAGCACCACCGCAAACCCTCGGCTGGTGAGCAGCATGGTGGGGATGCTCAGCTGGGAACCGCCGCCCAACTCCTCGGCGGCACGCGACACGTCGCTGCCGGGGTACATGAGCACCACCGCCGGCAGCTTGTCCCCCCGCTTGGCACCGGGTGGTAGCAGCACCGCGGTGCGCACCGCGCCGAGGCTGCCATCGTGGAAGGGGACAATGGTTTCGAACAGCTCCACACTGCCGAGGTTGAGACCTTCGAGCCGCGGCTCGATGTGCGAGATGCGCTCGCGGGCAGAGAAATCCGGGGCAAATCGGTAGATGTCCGGGGGAGTGCGGAGCTCCTCGTAGACGCCGAAGATGGCGTCGTGACTGCCACCACCGGTCAGCCTGTCGAGCCGAGCCACGCCCTTCCACAATACCGTGCTCGATCCGTCGCGGGGATCGAACCGTACCACCGCTTTCCCGCCCGAGGCGGGCGCATCCAGCAGCAGGGTGACCGACTGGCCGTCGGGTTGCCAGATGGTGCGGTCGTCGGCCTTGAGAACGTCGCGGTAGATCCCGATCGAATCGTCGATGGCAAAACGGGTCGGCGCACTGCCGTCTAGCGGCACGAGAGCGATACCGTGCGGACGGGCGTCGCCGTAACCGCGGTCATCCTTGGGATCGGTTCCCACCACCAGGGCGCGCCCGTCCCGGGTAAACAAGTAGACCGTCGGGGCGATGTCTCCTAGCGATTCGGCGAGCACCCGCGGCTGGGACGGGCCCGCGGCAGCCATTTCCACCAGCCAGATCCGCTTGTCCTTGAAGTAGACCAGGCGATCGTCGGTCGGATGCCAGTTGTAGTTGAGCCGGTGGTACTCGCCCTCCAGGGTGGGGACGTCCGCCGCGATGAGCCGCACCGGGCCGCCCGATGCCGGCACCACCGCCAGATCCATCGCGCTGGCCTGGCTGGTGACGGCCTGCTCCTTGAAGACCGACAGGTAACTGATCCAGCGGCCGGAGGGCGACACCCGCATGACGCTGGGCTTGGGTGTGGCCTCGGACGGAACCAGCACCGTCAGCTTACCAGTGCGCGCGTCCACGGCGGCGACCTGAGCCAGGTTCTCGCGAAGGAAGTGCGCCATCAGGGGTGATGCCGGCGCGGAATCGCGGGAAGCGACCGCGGCTTCGCGTCCGCTCCGGAGCACGGTCACGGCCGCGGAATCGGAGGCCGGCTTCGGAGCGGGCTGGAGGACGGACACCCGGTACACTCCCGACGGCGCCAGCGGCACGTAGAGCATGTCGCCCGAGGGACTCCATTGGGCCTGATCGCCGATCCACAACTTGGCTTTGATGGGTTGAGCCACCAGTTTGCGGGCCCGGCCCGCCTCGACGTCATGCACCCAGAGCTCCGGCTGGCCGCCGGCATCGGAATAGAACGCGAGCCGCTTGCCGTCGGGTGACCACGACGGCCGCCAGCAGTTTCCCCCGGAGCACACCTCGACCGTGCGATTGGTGGTGAGGTCCGCGACATACACCTTGGCGCCAGCGGATGCTGCCGGAGTGCCGTTCGGCAGATACCGCTCGGCGGGCGGAAGGCCGGTCGGTGGCCGTCGCGCCTCCCACGCCACCCGCCGGCCGTCAGCCGTGATGGCCAGGCTGGTGCTCCAGAGCAGCTCCCTCCGGTCGAACGCGAGGTCGTATGGAAGCGCACCTGCAGGCTCGGGTGACTGAGCCAGCAAGGGCGTGACCAGCAGGAACCCGGGGACAATCGGGCGAAGCGCGGAGCCGGGCAAGCAGCGCATCATAGGGGTGCTCGGCGAGGTTGACGTCGCTCCGCAAACATATCATGGAAAACCGAAGGAAGATTGGGCAATGCACCTTCGTCGGCCGGGGTTAGGCCTGGAGGAAAGCTTGAAGTACTCCGCCGCAGTCGGGGAGATCTGGCGTCACCACGACCTCAGCAACGCCGCACGTGATCACGTGAGCCTGGTGCGGTATGCAACGCTCGCTGCCTCCAGCCACAATACCCAGCCCTGGAGGTTCAAGCTGGAGCCCGGCCGAATCGTGATTCTCCCGGACCTCTCGCGACGCTGTTCCGCAGTCGATCCGGACGATCATCACCTGTATGCCAGCCTTGGCTGTGGAGCCGAGAATCTCCTCCTGGCCGCCCAGGCTGGGGGACTGATGGGCCACTGTTCCTACCACGCATCGGAATCGAGCCTGCACGTGTCCCTCGAAGCGGCGACCCCCTCCCGGTCCCCACTCTTCGAGGCCATTCCGGACCGCCAGTGCAGCCGGGCTGAATACGACGGAACATTGCTCCCGAGCGAGCAACTCCGCCTGCTGGAGGAAGTCGGGAGTGGCCCTGGGGTTTCGGTCATGCTTCTGACGGACGCCGCGCGGAAGGATCAGGTTGCGGAGTATGTGGCAGCGGGCAACACGGCCCAGTTCAGTGATCCGCACTGGGCTCGAGAGCTGCTGAGCTGGATCCGCTTCAACGGACGCGACGCGGTGCGGGCGGGCGACGGGTTGTATGGCCCGGTGATGGGCAGTCCTGACGTTCCCCGGTGGGTCGGACGCCTCTTCATGGGTCTCGCCTTTTCCGCGGAGCGCCAGAACCGGAAGGACACGACCCACATTCGGAGCTCTTCCGCCATCGCGGTGATCTTCTCCGAGGCCGACGACAAGCAGCACTGGATCGAGGCTGGGCGCAGCTATCAACGTATCGCTCTTCAGTCCGCCGCTCTGGAACTGCGGACCGCTTTCATCAACCAGCCCGTTGAGGTG
>DASWKS010000460.1:0-13377 GCA_036396495.1 Gemmatimonadales bacterium | reverse complement strand
GTCGTAGCTCACGGTGCCCGACAAGGCCAGCGTGACGTCGGCCACGCTGGCGCGCCCGATCCGAACCAGGGTTTCGAGGACCTGGCGCTCGCGCCGGCTGAGCTCCGAGGGAGTCGGGCGGCTCATCGGAGGCGCCCCAGTTGCTGGTGGAAAATAACCATATGGTGAAATTACACCGGATGACCGGGCCGTCAAGCGGGGCGCTCCGCGTCCCTCCCGGCTATCCTTTCAGGCATGCCCCGTTCCCGTGGCGAGGCGTCCCGCCCGACAGGCGCCGACCCCGAGCTGGTCGCAGTCGACGGCCGCGAGATCGCGATCTCCAATCCCGCCAAGGTGCTCTTTCCCAAGCCGGGGCACACCAAGCTCGACTTGGTGCGCTACTACCTCGCCGTCGCCGACGGCGCGCTCCGGGGCGCCGGCGGCCGGCCCAACATGCTGGTGCGCTTTCCCGACGGCATCGCCGGCGAGTTCTTCTACCAGAAGAGGGCTCCGGTCTCCCGGCCGGCGTGGGTCGAGGTGGTGTCGTTGCGGTTTCCCTCGGGGCGGAGCGCCGACGAGGTGGTGCCGCGCGACGCCGCCGCCCTCGCCTGGCTGGCCAACCTCGCCTGCCTCGAGCTGCATCCCCACCCGGTGCGGGCCGACGACCTGGAGCATCCCGACGAGCTCCGGGTCGACCTCGATCCGGTGCCGGGCGTGAAATGGGAGCAGGTGCGGCAGGTGGCCCACGTGGTGGCGGCGGTGCTGGGAGACTTCGGGCTCACCGGCTGGCCCAAGACCTCCGGCTCACGCGGGATCCACGTCAATGTCCGGATCGAGCGGCGCTGGACCTTCGACCAGGTGCGGCGCGCCGCGCTGGCGCTGGCCCGCGAGGTGGAGCGGCGCGCTCCCCGCATCGCGACCAGCAAGTGGTGGAAGGAGGAGCGCCACGGGGTATTCGTCGACTACAACCAGAACGCGAAAGACCGCACCGTGGCCTCGGCCTATTCGGTCCGGCCTACCCCGCTGGCGCAGGTCTCGGCGCCGTTAGGCTGGGACGAGATCGACAGCGCCGACCCCGCCGACTTCACCCTGGTGACCATGCCCGGCCGCTTCGCCCAGATCGGCGATCGGCACCGGGACATCGACCGGAACCCCGGCTCGCTCGAGCGCCTGCTCGAGCTGTCGGCCGAGCAGGAGCGGGACGGGTTAGGCGACGCGCCCTGGCCGCCCCACTACCGGAAGCAGCAGGGCGAGCCGCCCCGGGTGCAACCCTCCAAACGGCGTGAGCCGAAGCATCCGATGATCGAGATCGGCCGTGCCAAGCGCAAGCAGGACGCGCTGGCGGGGATGGAGCGCTGGAAGGCGCGCCATCCCGAAGCGGCGGGGCACCTGGAGGAGGCGGATGTTCTGGTGGACCGGATGCGGGGCCGCTCGTCCCTCTGGTACCGGATCAGGGTGAATCTGCAGCACGTGCCGGCGAAACTGCGGCCGGCTCAGGAACCGCTCGACCCGGACGAGAAGACCTGGTCCAGCTCGTAGGGCCGGGTCACTTCGAGCTGGTCGTAGCGGCAGTCGCGGGGCTGCTTGTCGGGCCGCCACCTTAGGAAGACGGCCGCATGGCGAAACCGGTTGCCTTGGAGGTGGTCGTACTTGACCTCGCACACCCGCTCGATCCGGAGCGGCTCCCAGGAAAGATCCTTCCCCGCGCTCCAGCGGCTCTGCCCACCGGGCATCCGCTTCTGCCCGGCGGCTTCGGCCTGAGCCCACTCCCGCCAGGGATGGTTCTCGAAGGCCTGCTCACGCAGCGGGGCCAGCTCCTTCACCAGCTGCTGGCGCATCGCCATGGTGAACGATGAGGTGACCCCGATGTGCTGCAGCAGACCGCGGTCGTCATACAGGCCCAGCAACAGAGAGCCGATCACATCCTTCCCGGTCTTGTGCCAGCGGAACCCGGCCACGACGCAGTCGGCGGTGCGGGCATGTTTCACCTTGACCATGGTGCGCTTGCCGGGTTGATAGGTCGCGTCCACCGGCTTCGCCATCACGCCGTCCAGGCCGGCACCCTCGAACTCCTCCAGCCAGCGCGCGGCCACCTTCCGGTCCCGGGTTATGGGCGTGAGGTAGACCGGCGGGCCGGCGTTGGCGAGGAGCCGCTCGAGGCGAGACCGGCGCTCGTTCTGGGGCGCCTCCATCAGGCTCCGGCCATCGGCGGCCAGCAGATCGAAGCCGACGAACGAGGCGGGGGTTTCCTTCGCCAGCTTCTCCACTCGGGACGCCGCCGGATGGAGCCGCATCTGAAGTGCGTCGAAGTCGAGCCCGTCGGGCGTGGTGATGACGATCTCGCCGTCGAGCACGCATCCCTGGGGCAGCTGCTCCAGCAACGCGTCGTGGAGCTCGGGAAAGTAGCGGTCCAGCGGCTTGAGGTCGCGGCTCTGGATGTACAGATCGGAGGTGCTGCGGAAGACGAGGGCGCGGAAGCCGTCCCACTTGGGCTCGAAGAGAAAAGTCCCGTCGGGGGGGAGGGCGTCGGCCAGCTTGGCCAGCATGGGCTCGATCGGGGGCTCGATCGGAAACGCCTCGGCGCTCGGTGCTCTCGGCATACTGTCCGGCCCATTCAGTCCAAATCGTCGGAATACTAACGGCGCCAGGCGGGGTGCGCCGCGTCCCCTTCCGCTTCGACAGGTACGCACTACCTTCTCTCTCCTGTCGAAGCGAATGGGGTAGAGAGTGGACCACGACCGCATGGAGCTTCCCCAGGGAACGCTGGACATCCTGATCCTCAAGGCGCTGGCGCTCGAACCCCTGCACGGCTGGGCGATCTCGCACCGTCTCCATCAGCTCTCCCAGGCCACTCTGTCGATCCGCCAGGGCTCGCTCTACCCGGCCCTTCATCGGTTGGAGCGGCGGGGGTGGATCAAGGGCCGCTGGGGCACGTCGGTCAACGGCCGGCGAGCCCGGTATTACGAGCTTACCCGCCGGGGACAGGCTCAGCTCGCCAGCGATACTGCCGCCTGGCGCAGGCTCTCCGCCACCATCGCGACGGTCCTGGAAAGCAGCTGAGGCCGAGTGTTCGAGGACCTGCGGATCCGGCTCCGGGCGCTTTTCCGGCGGCGAGCCGTGGAACAGGAGCTCGAGGAGGAGCTCCGGCACCACCTGGCGACCCAGGTGGAGCACTACCGTGCCCTGGGCCTGTCGCAGGACGAAGCGGCCCGGCGGGCCCGCCTCGATTTCGGCGCGGTCGAGCAGGTCAAGGAGGAATGTCGCGACGCGCGGGGCGTCCGATTCATCGAAGATGCCTGGCGGGACCTTCTCTACGGCTGCCGGTCCCTCTGGCGCCACCGGGTCTCGAGCGCCGCTGCCATCGGCACCCTCGCCATCGGTATTGGCGTCAACGCCGGCGTTTTCGCGGTGGTGGACTGGGTCTTGCTTCGTCCGCTGCCTTATCCCGAAGCGCGAGAGTTGATCCGGGTCTCGAGCGATGGACCCTCGGAGGCCGAGGGCCTGCTGACATACTCCGAAGTCGAGGCCTTCAGTGGAGTCGGCGCATTGGGCGCGAGAGCCGCGTTCAGTCAGGCGCTGCGGGTGATGGCCGGACCCGGCGTCGAACCATCGCATGTGGTGGTGGCGCGAGTAACCGGGGATCTATTCGCAACCCTCGGCGTCTTTCCTGCGCTCGGGCGCGGCTTCGACCGGGATGAAATCGAGGCCGGAACACCGGTCGTCGTCCTAAGCCACGCGCTCTGGACCAATCGATTGTCCCGGTCTCCGGAGAGCATCGGGCGGGTCCTGACCATCGATGGCTCCCCCCATACCATCGTCGGCGTCATGCCTCCCGGCCGGTGGCTCCCCCGCGAAGCCGATCTCTGGCGTCCGCTCACGGCGCCGGAACGCGAAGATGACGACCGTGACCATGTCATGATTGCACGGCTCGGCGCGGGGGTGTCGGCCGAACGGGCCACCAGCGAGCTCGAGGCGGTAGGGCCGCGAGTATTGCCGGATGGGTTGCGGCTGCGAGTGGAGGAGCTGCAGCGGAGCGACGTCCGCGGGGTGCGGGAAACCCTGATCGCCCTGATGGCATCGGCCGGGCTCATTCTCCTGATCGCGTGTGCCAATGTGGGCGCGCTGCTCGGCGCCCGCAGTGCTGACCGGCAGGGCGAGACCGCCATCCACGGCGCGCTCGGTGCCAGTCGAGGGCGGTTGTTGCGTCGCCTTCTGACCGAGAGCCTCCTGCTCGCCGCGATCGGTGGGCTGCTCGGCCTGCTGCTCGGGCGATGGACTCTCCACCTGGTCGTTGGGCTGGCTCCCGGCTCGCTTCCCCGGCTGGACGAGATCGCGCTCGACACTCGGGTGGTGCTGGTTGGCCTGGTCACCACTTTCATGGTGAGCATGGTGGCCGGCCTGGGTCCCGCGGTGCGAGCGTCGCGCCTCGACCTTCGGGCGGTCCTCGGCTTGGCCGGGTCAGGACGAACGACGGGCCGGACCCGGAGCCGCCGGGTCCTGGTCGTGGCCCAGACGGCTCTGGCGATCGTGGTGACGATCGGAGCCGGATTGCTGGGGCGCAGCATTCAGAATCTGGTTCGAATCGACCATGGCTTTACCCCGGATCGGCTTCTGGCGATCGATCTCTACCTCCAGGGAGGTTACACCGGCGACGTGCCGCAGCTCTATCGGGATCTGATCGATGCGGCCGAAGCCGTGCCCGGCGTCCACTCCGCGGCGATTACGCTGAGGCTGCCAACCGCGGTGACCGGGCCTCGAATGCCGCTCAAGATTGACGGATCTCCCAGCCGGGAGCCGATCGTCGCGACGTTGCGGCCGGTGACGCCGGGGTATTTCGAAACCCTGGATATCCCGCTGCTCGACGGCCGGCTCTTTGCCATCAGTGACCGCCGGGAGGCGGCCACCGTGGCGCTCGCAAACAGCGCGTTCGTGCGGCAGGTCCTGGATGGGGGTCAGGCGCTGGGCCGCCGGATGACCAGCGATCTGGTCGATGGCGGACTCTCGATCGTGGGGGTGGTGGGCGATGTCACCCCGGGGAGCGCCAGCGATCGGCCGGCGCTTTATGTGTCGATGGAGCAGGTGCCGTTCGCCGGGGGATCGCTGGTGGTGCGCACGGAAGGAGAGCCGGGCACCGTCCTACCCGGCCTCACCGCTCGGGTGCGGAGCGTGGCTCCCTCGCTGGCCTTGGACCGCACCCACGAGCTGGCGGACCTTCTGGCCGAGGGCCGGGCGGTCACCCGGTTCAACGCGCTGCTCGCGGCGGGGTTCGCCGGCATAGCATTGCTGCTCGCGGCAATCGGAGTGTACGGCCTCACCGCGGGCGAGGTGTCGGCACGCTGGCGGGAACTTGGGGTGCGACTCGCGTTAGGCGCCAGTTCACCGAGGGCGATCTGGACTGTGCTCCAGCCTGGCATTCGGGCTCTGGCTTTGGGAGTGATGCTTGGGCTGTTGCTGGCGCTGGTGGTGGGACAATGGATGGGGTCGCTTCTTCACGGGGTCAGCCCGGCCGATCCTCTCACGCTCGTCGCGGTCTCCCTGACACTAATCGTGGTAGGGCTGGTGGCGGCATCCCTCGCGGCCCTTCCGGTTCTGCGGGGTGACCCGGCGGCCACCCTGCGGCAGGAGTAGCACTCGACCCCGGGATCAGTCGCCCGCCAGCCGCCCGGGGCTGTACCAGAGCAGCGCCAACAATCCCATCGCGGCCGCGAGCAGGGGAGCGGGGTGACCGGTGAGGAGGTAGCCGACCGCCCCGATGCTTCCGGCCCCCTCAAACAGAACCCAGAGCAGCAGCGCCACCCCGCGATTCTCCGGTGTCCAGTAGGCGATCGAGACGTCGCCCCGGGCCGGCTCCGGCAGTCGGGGGCGGAACACCATCACAGCCAGGCCGAGGGATGAGAGCGCGGCAGCGGACATGACGTAGGCGATCGGGTCGGCCGGCCCCGCCCCGGCCAGGAGTGGCCCACCCCGGAGCCGCACCACGAGGAACAGGGTTGCCCCGAGCAGGATCACTCCGCCCACCAGAATAGCGTGGAGGAGCCGGACCTTGCGCGCTTCAGCGGTCGGGTCGGGCCTGGCCATGGTTCGGTTCCGGGGTGCAGGACGACAACAACAATCCACGGATTACACGGATGACACTGATTTCGATGGGGACAGCGAAGGATCGTCCCGCATCGGTGTCATCTGCGTAATCCGTGGATAACCTGCCTAACGATTCATCAGCGTGAGGCGCCGGCCAACTCCTTCACCGCCGTCGCCAGCAGCCGGACCTTTGCACCGTCGCGGGAACCTCCCGCGTCGCCGTCCAACTGGGTCCCAAGCTGGGTCAGCGCGTTGCGCCGCTGGGCCCCCGACGCCTCCTCGGCGCCAGCCAGGGACTGCCGGGCCGCGGCGATCCTGCCGGCGGCGAGGCCGTTCGAACGCTCCAGCTGATCCACGTAGGCCCGCGCCAGCGCGAAGCTGGGCGGCCAGACGAACTTGCGCTGGCCCTGGGTGTTGAAGTGATCGAACTTGACCGTCTTGGCGGCGTCGATCTCGTTCTGCGAGATGAACCCGCTCGGCGTCAACTCGAAGATGTCGAGGCCACGCCCGATCTCCGAGCTGACCATCACCCCGTTGTACCAGTACACCGACCAGGAGCCGGCGTTCCCCATCCGGGTCGAGTCCACCGGCCCGCGGTCGAAGAAGGCGATCTCCTTGGGGTGCGCCGTATCGGTCCAGTCGAAGACCGAGATGCCGCCCTGGTACCAGGCCTGCACCATGAGGTCGCGTCCCGGGATCGGGATGAGCGAGCCGTTGTGAGCCACGCAGTTCTCCAGCTCGGTCTGCGCGGCGGGCAGCTTGTAGTAGCTCTGGAACTGCATCTTCGACGGTTGCCCCTGGAGCACGCCGTCGATGTAGATGATAGGACCGCCCCTCTGGTCAACGATGGTGAAGAGCGCATCGGCTCCCCACTCTTTCCGGTCGGTGGCGCGGCACTTCGGTGCTCCGCCGCCGCCCCATTCGTCCGAGAAGAGGATCTTGGTGCCGTCGTTGTTGAAGGTCGCCGAATGCCAGTAAGAGAAGTTCGAGTCGGCCACTTCGGCGATCCGGCGAGGATTGGCCGGGTCCTTGATGTCCAACAGGAAGCCGTAACCCTCACAGGCGCCTCCGGCCAGGCCGATCTCGGGATACACCGTTATGTCGTGGCACTGGGTGGGCCCGGTCCGGGGGCCGGAGGCGCCGATCAGCCGCTGGACAATGGTCGGCAGCTCCCGCCGCAGCGTGGCGCTGTCGGCCGCGGTCGGTGCCCCGGTGCCGCCCCGGGCCTTCACCAGGCTGTCCAGCAGTTGCCGTGAGAAGCCGGAAGGCAGGACCTGCTCGGTTCCGAAGATCTCTGCGGTGAATTCACCCTTTGCCCGTGCCGCCGCAGCCCGCTGTTTGGCGCGGGCGATGTCCTCGGGTGCTTCGCCGTGACGGGGAGGCGCCGCCAGATCGTTGAAGATCCGGGGCGAGCTCACGATGGCGGCCTGTCCCGGGTTCGCCAGCGGCACCTTGATGACCTCGATCCGGAAGAGCGCCGAATTGGGGTCCTTCTCGAGTGCTTCGCCGGAGCAGCCGGGTAGCTCGCTCGGCGACCGCGGCGGAGCCGAGCCCGAGATATAGACATATACGTTCGCGGGGTCCTTCGGATCCACGACCACCGTGTGGGTGTGCGAGCCGCGGCAGGTTTGCACGTTGCCGACGTTGCGAGGGTTCTTGATGTCACTGATGTCGAAAACCCGAAGCCCGCGCAGCCGCTCCTTGCTCACGGTGTCCCGCACGCCCTGGGTCCCGCAGTCGAGCCGGCCCCCGAGCCCCTCGCCCGAGATGAAGAGCAGGTTCTGGTAGACCGAGACGTCGCTTTGCGAAGCGGGGCAGACGTAAGCGGTGGCCAGGACCGGCTTGGCCGGGTCGGAGATGTCCCAGATCTGCCAGCCGTTGTAGTTGCCCTGGATGGCGTACTTGCCGAGGAACGCCAGGTCGGAGTTGGTGACCCCGGCGAAACTCGGCGGCGGTGGGGTCTTGGAGACCACCCGCAGATTCCAGATGGCTTCCGCGGCATCCATCTTCCCGGCCCGGAGTCCGATCCGTGGATCGGGGCTCGGCGCGGTGGCCGACAGACCCGCGGGCGACGGTGTGCCGGGGCCCGAAGAGGTGGTCGACTGGCCGCACGCGGTCAGGGACAACAACCCGAGCGCAAAGGAGAACAGAGGGGCGGCTACCGCTTCCGCATGGGAACGCTGCGCCGGGGACTGGGATGCCATTGGCAATTCCTTGGAGGAGACTGAGTTGGACCGACAGATCTGGGACGACAGGTTGATCATGGACTACGCGCCCCGGACGGCAGGGAGGCCAGCAGCTTCACCATCCGGTCGATCTCGGTGATCTGATCGACATGCACATCGGAGGCGAGCTTGAAGACGGCGTCGTCCTGGGCCGCGCCGGTGGTGCCGAAGAGCTCCTTGACCATATCGACCGCCCCGCGGTGGTGCTGGATCATCGAGGTCACGAAAATCCAGTCAAAGTCCGCCCCCCGGGCCTTATTCAGCTGCTCCATCTGGTCCGGGGTAAGCATGCCGGGCATCAGCATCTCATGCTCGACGCCGTTCATCTTCATCTTCATGCCCGTGGGGCTTGCCTCCGGCACCGGCAGGCCCCGCTCCCGGAGCCAGCGTTGCATGAGGCCGATCTCGTCCTGCTGGGCATTGATGATCCGCCCGGCCAGGATCCGGACCGCGGGGCTGGCGTCGTGGGTGTCGGCCCAGCCGGCCATTACGATAGCCTGGGCATGATGGCTGATCATGGCGGACATGAAGTGGATGTCCGCCTCGGTATAGGGGTTGCGGGCGCTGTCCGCCCTCGCCGCGGTGGTGGCCGCGACCTCGCCCTGGGGCTCAGCGGCCGGCTGGGGGGAGGGCTGGACCACACCCGGGCCGCCGCCACAGCCCAGGAAGGCCAGGGCGGCCAAGAGGGCGGCAGTGGCCCTAAGATCTTGTGGTGCCATCATTCCAGTCATTCTCCAGAAAACACAACGGGAGCGGTGCCCCGGAAGGTTCGGCCGTAGGGCCATAAGGATAATCCTGAGTGGGTTCATTCCCATACCGGTCGAGGAACTCGACCACCGTCGTAATAGACAGAGCCGCCCGGGGTGATCACCCCGCGCCGCTCATGATCGTCACACGAAAGCCGACCGCTATGGGTTCACCGGCAGCGAAGCTTGGGGCCCTTGGTCGTGCAGCTCACGGTCTGGCTGGTGGATGCGGTCGAGCTCCCGTCGCCCACGGTCAACGTCACCACAAAGTCCCCCGCCGCTGCATAGGTGTGGGAGACGATCGCTCCCGCGGTGCTCCCCCCGTCCCCAAAGGTCCAGTTCCATGAAGTGGCTTTGGACGAGCTGCTGCCATTGAACTCGCAGGTCGCGCTTCCGTGGCATCCATAGGTAAAGGATGCGGCTAACGTCGTCCCCCCTCCGGAGGGTTCTAACGGCGGCGTCGTGCCCGTCACGGCCCGGTAGCTGTTGAGCCGGCCATGGCCGAAGTTGGTGTCGTACCCCCCGGCGCCGAGATCATCGGCCGTGGATTCGAGCTTAGAGCGGAGCTCAGCCCCCCGAAGCCCGAGCTTCGAGGCCACGATCGCGGCGGTGCCGGTGACTTGCGGCGCGGCCATCGAGGTACCCTGGAGGTAGCGGTAGCCGCCGCCCAGATAAGCACTGTAGATGCCGCCTTCTTCGGTGGTGTTGGAGTAGAGCTCACCGCCAGGAGCAGTGAGGTCGAGTCCGGTGCCCCAGTTGGTGTAGTACGCGTGCTCATCCAGCCAGTCGCTCGCCGCCACCGAGATGGCATTGGGATCGCAGGCCGGGCATTCCACGGTGCTGGTCCCGCCGTTCCCGGCGGATGCGATCACCAGCGCGTCCTTCCCCGTCGCGTACGCGATGGCTTCCTGTTCCGCGGTCGATAGCGATCCTCCACCCAGGCTCAGGTTCATCGCCACCACGGGGTAATCCGCCGCGGCGCGAATGGCATTCGCGATGGCCGAACTGGGACAGAAGGACGGGCCGCACACCCGCTGAACCAGAACCTTCACGTTGGAGCCGGCACCGGAAACACCAGCCACACCCACCGTTTGTCCCACCATGGTACCGGTGGTGTGAGTGCCATGCCCGTTGTTGTCGCTCGGATCGTTGTCGTTGCTGTACCAGTCGGTTCCGGCGATCAGCTGGCCCGAGAGGAATTCGGGATGGCCGAACTCCACTCCGGTATCGATGCTGCTGATCACCACCTGCCCGCCGCCGCCGGCATAACCTTCCACGTTGTCCTCGTCCGCATCCGCCTTGGAGAGGAGCGAGGTTACCGGGTCGCCCCGATTCGGTCCCGAGGTGAAGAACATCTGGAGCCCGCCCGGGTTGAAAAAGGCCCACAACCGCGGGTCGACGGCGGTCGGTAGACGGAGATAGTCGGGCTCGGCGTACACCACCCGGGCGTCAGCGCCGAGCCTCGCGGCGAGGGCCCGTTCGCTGCCCACCGCTCCCCGCAGCACCACGAAGGCGTTCGCGTAGCCACGGCCGGCGACCGCCAGCCCGTAGGCCGGAGCAACGGCTTCGGCCGAAACCCCGGTCTGGAAACGGGCCAGTACGATCCCGGGCCTGACCTGATCCTGGACAGCTTGTCCCTGCGCGCCCTGCAGCGAAAGCGCAGGCTGGTTGGCGTCCCCAGTAGGTTCGGTGGCATCCTGGCAGGCGGCGATCATGGCGAGAGCGATCAGGGGGGTGAGACGTTTCATTGGGCCCTCTTCAAGATGCGCTTTCCCCTTTGCCACGGAGCGCGGCTCAGAGGCTTGAATCTGTGACAAATGGACTTCACTAGGACACTGCCATTATTTCATCTGACCGGCCGAATGGCAAGAAGCAGCGGGCTGGAACCGGGAGAATCAGGTCGGGGTGTGACGTGAAGGATGAATCGCGTAGTCTACCTCAGGTGCCTGCCCGTTCCGATGCGGCGCTCGTTGCCGACGTGATCGCCGGCGAGGTGGAGGCGTTCGCGGTCCTGCTTCAGCGGTACCGCGACGCATACACCCGCTTCGCTGTCCGCATGCTCGGCAGTCCAGAGGACGCCGACGACGCGCTCCAGTTCGCCTTTCTGCGCGCCTTCCGCGCGCTTCCCAAGTGCGCCGAGCCGGGCCGCTTTGGTGCCTGGCTCTACCAGATCGTTGTGAACGAGTGCCGGACGTTTGCCACGCGGCGCGGGCGGCGGGAGCGATGGTTCGTGCGGGACCCGGTGACGCTCGAGGCTGTGCCCGCCAGGGAGAATCCCACCGGCGAGCACGGGTTGCGCCAGGAGATCCAGTACGCTCTCGACCGCCTGGTGGCGGAGCAGCGGGAGGCGTTCATTCTCAAGCACGTGGAAGAGTTGAGCTACGAGGAGATGGCGGAGATCACCGGGGTTGGCGTCTCCGCGCTCAAGATGCGGGTCAAGCGGGCCTGCGAACAGATGCGCGACATGTTGGAGGAAGCATATCATGACTGATCGCGACGAGATCTCCCCTCGCGCCGGCGACGAGCAGGCGTTTCTGGACCGGGTGGTACCGTCGCTGCGGGCGCCGGAGACCCTGGAGTCCAACTTCGAGGCACGGGTCATGGCGGTCGCGCGGGCCGAGGCACCCCGGCGATATCCGAGGTCGCCGCACCGGTGGTGGCGCCGCCCCCGCATCGTACGCTTGTCGCCGCTCGGCGGCCTGGCGCTCGCTGCCGGCTTCGCCGGTCTGGTAAGCCTCGGTACACTCGCCGCCGCGAATGGGCTCCGGAATGACGCCCCGGCTGTGACTGGGCCAGAGGCGATCGACACGATTCATGTCGTTCGATTCGTGCTCGTGGCACCAGGCGCCCGCCACGTCACCCTGGTCGGCGACTTCAACGCCTGGGCGAAGGAGTCGACACCCCTGGTTGCCGCCGCCGTTGAAGGAGTGTGGTCCGTCTCGGTGCCGCTCCTACCCGGGCGTCATGAGTACGCGTTCGTGGTCGACGGCGAACGTTGGGTCGTCGACCCCATGGCCGCGGCAGTGACCGATGATTTCGGAACCGAGACTTCGATTGTGACGGTGGGTAGCGACCGCGCCACGTGACGCGCCAGCCCACCTTCAGCCCCTTCCGTTACGCTTGCTTCCCGGGACGGGCACCGCGCCCTCTGGCCTGGGCGCTGGTGGCCTTGTCGGCCCTGAGACCAGGTGCCGTTGCCGCGCAGCGGGTGAGCAGCACGTTCGACCTGAGCGGCGTCAAGCTGCGCTACGCCGACACGGTTGACGCGGGGGCGGCCACGCTGAGTCCAAGTCTCACCTTCTCGTGGCCGCGCGGCAGCGCCGACGTCGCAGCCAGTTTGTCGCAATTCGACACCGGCGACTGGGCCGCCCAGGGCTCGCTCGTCGGGGCGGTCTTCGTCCCCGTCGCGCGCTGGCTGGCCGGGGAGGTCGCCGGCTCGACCGGCGGGAGCGCTCACCAGGATGGGACCAGTACCGGTCAGGGACTCGGGACCGCGCGCGCCCACGTATTGACCCCTGACGCTGGTCTCTGGATCGGCGGCGGCATCGGCCGAGTGTGGGATGGCGATCTCTGGCAGGGCCTGCGGCACGCCGAGGCCGGCGGTTGGGCTCGGTTGGGCCGCGCGGCCCTGCTCGCCACTGTCAGCCCGACCGCGGTAGGAGACACCACCAGATATACCGATGCCCAGGTCTTCGTCCGCTGGACTATGGCACGGCTCGAGCTGGGTGGCTCGGCCGGATGGCGCTTCGGCAGCAGGCTGCCGGCGTATGGAGGTGGCGGGACGGCATGGGGAAGCGCGAACGCAGTCCTGTGGATCACGTCCCGGATCGCGGTCGTCGCCGGTGGCGGCAGCTACCCGGTCGACCCCACGCAGGGCTTCCCCGGAGGCCGCTATGCCTCCGTGGGCCTGCGACTCTCGTCCCGTCAGCGCACCCCGGAGGCTGGTTGGGCCGGACGACAGGCTCGCGAGTCAGCCGAGGCGATCGCTCGGGGAGCAACTGATTTCGTGGTCAGTGCTGCCCCCGATGGCGAGCGGACCTTACGGGTCCGCGCACCTTCGGCACAGAGGGTGGAAATCAGCGGCGACTTCACGGGGTGGAAGCCCATCGGGCTGGCACCGGCCGGCGACGGCTGGTGGACCGTTGTGGTGCCAATCGCTCCTGGCACCTACCAGGTAAGCATCCGGCTGGACGGTGGCAAGTGGCTCGTTCCGCCGGGCCTGATGGCGATCATCGATGAATTCGGCGGCGCGGCTGGACTCCTCGTGATCGAGGATACGTCATTGTGACCCCCGCACGTGATTCGGCAGTCCAATCTCATGGGAACAGTCACTACCGAGAGAGGTTGTT
>DASWKS010000459.1:0-9779 GCA_036396495.1 Gemmatimonadales bacterium | reverse complement strand
CCGCCCCGCTGCAGCGTCAGCGGCATCGAGGGTGTCCCCGGCGCTCCGGAACGGGCCGGGAGGAGCGCCAGAGCGAGCGCCGCGGCCCCGCCGGCCAGCATCAGGCCCACTCCCATCCGGAGGAACCAGCGGTCCCGTTCCGCAGCGGTCCGTGCCAGCTGCACCAGCGCGTCGACCCGATCGGTGCCGAGTCCGACCTGCAGGCTGGCGGCGCCGAGGCCGGCGATCACGAGGCCCGCCGCGAGCCTGCGATAGCGATGGAAGGGCATCGCCAGCGCCATGACGAACGCGGCACCGGCGATCACCGAAACGACCGAGATCGCCGGCATGGGCTCAGGTGGTTCGTGGACGCCCGTCCAGCTCCAGGATGGTGCGGTTGCTGGGAGGCCGCTCGCGCCTGAGCCGCATCGAGACATCCTGCGCCCGCGACATCACCCGGAGAATGTTCTCGCCGGCCAGCTTCCGCAGGTCGGCCTCGGTCCATCCCCGGCGTGCCAGCTCCGCGAACAGGGCCGGGAAGGTGGACACATCCTCCAGCCCTTCGATCACTTCACTGATCCCGTCGAAATCACTGCCGATGCCGACGTGATCGACGCCGGCGACCTGGCGCACGTGGTCGATGTGGTCGGCGACCTCGCTCAGTCGGACCTTGGGGGGCGGGTTCTGGCGATCCCACCCGCTCAGCTCCCGAGTCACCGCCGCCGTGTCGGGCCCCAGTCGCTGCCGCAGCGCCCGCTCGGTCGCGGCGCGGCGGTCCCCGTGGTCCTTGGACGCCTTCGACACGAACGACGTCACGAAGGTCACCATCACCACCCCGCCGTTCGCGGGCAGGCGGCGCAGGATGGAGTCGGGCACGTTGCGGGGATGATCTACCAGCGCTCGAGCGCTGGAGTGGGAGAACATCACCGGCGCCGCGGCGACATTGAGGACATCACTCATGGTAGCGGGCGAGGTGTGCGACAGATCCACCAGCATGCCCAGCCGGTTCATTTCCCGCACCACCTCCTCGCCGAACCGGGTCAGCCCGCCATGTCGCACCGAGTCCAGCGCCGCGTCGGCCCAGTCCAACGTCACGTTGTGGGTGAGGGTCAGGTACCGCACCCCCATGTCGTAATACGCCCGCAGCGCCCCCAGCGAATTCTCGATGGCGTGGCCGCCCTCCATCCCCAGCACCGAGCCGATCCGGCCAGCCGCGAACGCCTCGCGCATGCCATCCGACGTGAGGGCCCACTGGAACGCGTCAGGATACCGCTCGATGATCCGCCGGCCGATATCGATTTGCTCCAGCTGCACCCGGGCGTATCCCGAATCCCGGATCTCGCCGGGGATGTACACCGACCAGAACTGGCCGCCCAGAATCCCGGCCCGGAGCCGCGCCAGGTCGGTGTGCCCGGGGGCTCGGCCCCGCAGGTCGTAGCTCTCCACCTGGCCCCGCGCCTCGGGCGATTCCCGGATGGCCCAGGGCAGGTCGTTGTGGCCGTCGATCAACGGCGTGGTGCGAAGCACCCGCCGGGCGAGTTCGAGGTTGGCGTCGGTTTGACCGACAGCGGTGCTCGCGGTGGCGAGCATCAGGCAGAGCGGCGGCAGGATGCGGATCATGAGTCCAGTGAGTGCGCGAAGAGTTCGTCGAGGTGCTGACCGCGGGCCGCGAGAGCGCGCCGGCGGGCGGAGTAATATAGGAGGCCGGTGGCCATCACCACCGCAAAGACCAGAGCGACCGCCGGCCGCTCCAGGGACCCCACCAGCGCAAACGAGCCCGACGTGACGATGAGCCCGATCCCCACGGTCCGGCGCGGTTTCCCGCGCAGCGCAAACCGGCCGGGCGAGGAATAGCTCGGCATGCGAAGCAAGGCCACGCCGGCGCCGACCTGCATGAACATCACACCCAGCACGGCCAGGAGGGCGTAGTCCAGCAGCGCGGCGCCTGCCAACACGCCGAGCAGGGCCAGACCGGTGAGGACCAGCACCGCGGCGGCGGGAATCCGGGTGACCGGATGAACCCAGCCGATCAGCGGGGGAAAGACCCGATCGCGCGCCAAGGCGTAGACGTCGCGGGAGTGCACCAGCAGCACGCCGTGCACCGTCGTGGCGGCGGCGAGAATGGCGGTGAGCGAGATCAGGCCGACCGCCCATGACGGCAGGAAGGTCTCCGCCGCCGTCGCCAACGGGGCCGGCACATCCGCCAGGGTTCGCCACTCCAGCAACCCGGTGACCGCCACCGCCGTCAACAGGTACGCCACGGTGACCACGATGAAACTCAGGACCAGGGCCCGGGGCAGGGTCCGGCCCGGGGTCTTGATTTCTTCTCCGATGTTGGCCAGCGCCATGAAACCGGTGAATGAGAAGTATGCCCCCACCGCCGCGCCCAGCACCGGGCCGATCCCGTTGGCGAAGAACGGCGAAAAGCGTCCGGCGTCCACCTGCCGCACAGCCTGCCAGCCGAAACCGTAGAGCAGCAGCAGGAACGCCCCGGTGAGCACCGTTTGAACCAGCACCGAGCCCCGGACCGGCAGCAGATTGATCAGGCCGAAGATCGTCACCACCATCAGCGCGACCGGCAGCCGCGCCAGGCCGGGGACGAAATACCAGAGGTAGTCGGCCAGACCGTAGGCCACGACCGGTACGCCCACGGTGACCGACGCGAGAATCGCCCACAGGACTAGAAACCCGGCCCGCGGACTCACGTTGCGGCTCACCGCGACGTAGATGGCACCACTCACCGGCAACTGGCTGCCGATGTGCGCCGCGGCGAGGCAGGCCAGACCGGCCAGCAGCGCGGCCAGCAGGTAGCTCACGACCAGCGCGGGCCCCGCTCGGGCGCCCAGCTGGCCCGGCAGCACGAAGATAGAGGCGCCGATGACATAACCCACCAGCGTGAAGACCGCGCCGGCGAGCCCGACCTGACGCCGTAATGGGACCTGATTCATTGCATCCAGGGATGGATACGAAGTAACATTGGCCCCACCCGGCCTCCGCCCGCAAGCATGACTCACTGGACCTCTGTTCCCCATCTGCTGCGCGATCGAGCCCGGACCCATGGGGGACGGGAAGCGCTGCGGTTCGAGGGCGCGAGCCTGAGCCTGGCGGGACTCGATGCGGCCGCGTCCCGCTGGGCCTACGCGTTCGAAGGGCTCGGGATCCGGCGGGGCGACCGGGTCGCGCTCATCCTGCCCAACGGTTTGGATGTTCCCGCCGCATGGCTGGGAGCCGCTGCCGCCGAAGCCGTGGTGGTCCCGGTCAACTACACCTACCGGACTGCCGACTTGCAGCATGTACTGGCCGACTCGGGGGCGTCGATCGCGGTGACCAGCGCGGAACGCGCGACCGATCTGCTCGCCGCGCGCGCCCATTGTCCCGAGCTGCGGATGGTGGCCGTCAACGACCCGGTGGCGCCGCCGGGGACCGAATCACTGGTGGAGAGGCTGGAAGCCGCTCCTCCCGGTCGAGACCTTCCGGCGCTCGTGCCCAACGATCTGGTGACCCTGCAGTACACCTCCGGCACTACGGGCTTTCCGAAGGGCTGCATGCTGTCTCATGCCTATTGGCTCGAGCTGGGTAACGCCGCGGTCCGGTTCGGCAGGCTGACCCCCGACGACGTGATCCTGACCGCGGGGCCGTTCTACTACATGGACCCGATGTGGAACCTGGTGGCGGGACTGATCGCCGGGGCGCCCCTGGTGCTCTTGCCGCGCTTCTCCGCCTCCACCTTCTGGCGCCGGATCCGTGATGAGGGCGTTACGTTCTTCTATTGTCTTGGGACGATGCCGCTGCTGTTGCTCAAACAGCCGGAGCAACCGGACCTGGAACGGGGACACCGGGTCCGCGCCGTGCTGTGCTCCGGGATTGCGCCCCAGCTGCACCCGCGATTCGAATCCCGCTGGGGCTGCCCCTGGCGCGAGGTTTACGGCACCACCGAGATCGGCGCGGGACTGATGGTGCCGCTGGAGGACGGCGAGTCGGTGGGCTCGGGCGCCATGGGTGCTCCCTTGCCCCACCGGGAAGCTCGCGTGGTCGATCCCGAGCACGGGGGCGAAATCATCGATGGCGGCATCGGTGAGTTGCAGCTCCGCGGCCCGGCGATGATGTCGGGTTATTGGCGCCACAGCGAAGCGACCGCTCGCTTCTTCCAGGACGGCTGGGCCCGCACCGGCGACCTGGTGTATCGCGACGCCAGGGGATATTTCCATCTGCTGGGCCGGCTCAAAGACATGATCCGCCGGGGCGGTGAGAACATCGCCGCCGCTGAGGTCGAGGCGGTGCTGTGCGAGCACCCCGCGGTACGGGCGGCCGCCTGTGTCCCGGTACCGGATCCGGACCGGGGAGAAGAAGTGAAAGCGTTCGTGCAGCTGGTCTCCGGCGTCACCCCGGACGACGCCCCGCCCGCGGTACTGGTGGATTTCGTTCGCCAGCGGCTGGCGCCCTTCAAGGTCCCTCGCTTCATCGAGTACGTGGAGAGCTTTCCTATGACGCCGAGCGAGCGTATCGCCAAGCATCGACTGCTCGCGGCCCGGGCTGACCAGCGGGCGGGCGCCTGGGATGCCGCCGCTGGCCAATGGGCGCCCATCCATGAGTGACGACGTGCTGCGCTACCGGGAAGAAGGACTGGTCGGCGTCCTCACCATCAACCGGCCCGACGTTCTCAACGCGATCGATCACGGCATGGTCCGACGGCTGGGGGAGCTGCTCGAGGGAACGACCCAGCCACAGCGCTTGCGAGCCTTGGTCATCACCGGGGCCGGTCGGGCGTTCTCCGCCGGCCACGATTTGCGTCAGCCCCCGGCCGGGGCCGATGAACCGGTCGCGCGGGTCCACGAGTACCTCACCGAGCTGCAGCGGCTCACGACGCGGTTGTTGGACCACCCGGCCATCATCATCGCGGCGATCAACGGACCCGCGGTCGGCATGGCCGCGGAGCTGTGCGTGGCGGCCGACCTGCGGCTGGCGGCCGAAGAAGCCTACCTGCTGTTTCCGGAGGTCCGGCGGGCGTTGTTCGAAACCAACGGCGTGATGTACCTCCTGCCCCGTGCGGTGGGGCAGGCCCGGGCCTCGGACTGGCTGCTCACGGGCCGGCGGATCCCGGCGGGCGAGTTGCTTGCGGCCGGCTTCGTGAGTCGGGTACTTCCGGCCGCCGAGCTGCTACCCGCCGCCCTGGAAATGGCCGAGGAGATCGCCGCGTCCGCGCCTCGATCGATCCGGCTGGTGAAGCGGCTGCTGCAACGGTCCTGGCAGAGCGATCTCACCTCGATGCTGCTGGCCGAAGTCGACGGCGTGGTGGAGACGATCAGCAGTCCCGATCTGGCGGAGGGACTTCGCGCCTTCCTCGAAAAGCGCGATCCGCGCTACACCGGCGCGTGATGCCTCCGATCCGCGCCCTGGTGGCCACCGCCGCCCTGGCCGCGACCAGTGTGCTCCAGGCCCAGGCCGGTCCCTTCGCCGATTGCCGTCCGACGCCGCCCGACACCTCGGTGCGCGCGGTGCTCAGCGCCGGCTTCATTCCCATGCCCGATGGCGTTCGCCTGGCGGCGGACCTGATGCTTCCGGCCCGGCTGACGGCCGGAACCCGGTTGCCCGCGGTCCTCACCGCTACCCGCTACTGGCGCGGTGTCGAAGGCGCCAGTCCGTCCCGCGAAGCGCTGGATTGGGTCCGGCGGGGATACGCCTTCGTGAGCGTCGATGTGCGTGGGACCGGCGCCTCGTTCGGCAGCTGGAAGTACCCCTGGTCGCGGGGCGAAGTCCGCGACCTGGGCGATGTCATCCGCTGGATCTCGGCTCAGCCGTGGTCCGATGGGAACGTTGGGGCCATCGGGACGTCGTACACCGCCAATACTGCGCAGCTGGCGGCTGCCACCGCGGGCAAACCCCTCAAGGCAGTGGTTCCCCGGTTCATGGATTTCGACGTGTGGGCCGATCTGGTGAGCCCGGGGGGGCTGATCAACGAGTTCATGATCCGCGAGTGGGGCCGTGCCATCGCGGCCATGGACCGGAACGCCGGGACCGGCCAGGCGAGCCGGGGCGTTCGGCCGGTGAACGGGGACAGCGGGCGCCCCCTGCTTGCCCTCGCCCTGCGGGACCACGAGGCCAATCCACCCTTGCACGAGGCGGCCCTCAAGGCGATCTACCGGGACCAGGTCGTCCCCGAGTGGGGCGCGTCCAGTGATGACTACAGCGCCTTCCGCTGGCAGGATCCCATCGAACGGGCCCGGGTGCCGATCTTCGGTTGGGCCAGCTGGTACGATGCCGGCACCGCGAATGGTGCCCTGAGCCGGTGGATGACCTGGCGCTCACCCCAGTTCCTGGTGATCGGCCCCTGGTCCCACGGGGGGGGCCATCACGCCAGCCCGTTCCCCGCCCCGGATGCCCCGACCGACCCGACGGCGGCCATCCAGCAGGGTGCATCCGTCTGCTGGTTCGATCGTTGGCTCAAGCGGCGCACCACTGGGCCCGAACCCGGTCGAATCACCTACTACACGGTGGGGGAGGAGCGATGGAAGACCACCACCCGCTGGCCCCTGCCCGGCAGCAGGATGGAGCGATGGTACCTGGGGCCACAAAGCTCGCTCACCCGGACCGCGCCCGCCGACAGCGAGAGTGACGGCTACGAGGTCGACTTCCAGACCAGCACCGGAACTCAGAATCGCTGGTACACCCAAATGGGGGGTGGCGACGTGGTCTATCCGGATCGGGTCGAGGCCGACCGCCGCCTTCTGACCTACACCTCGGCTCCGCTGGAACGCGACCTCGAGGTCACCGGGAACGCCATCATGACCCTCCGGCTGACGACGTCAGCCGCCGACGCGGCCTTTTTCGTATATCTAGAAGATGTGGCGCCCGACGGCCGCGTGACCTATGTGACCGAAGGGCAACTCCGCGGCATCCACCGGCTGGTGACGGCGCCCCCCTATCGGGTCCTCTACCCTTACCATTCGTTCCGGGAGCGGGACGCGGCGCCGATGACGCCGGGGGCGCTGTCGGAAATCCGTTTCGGGCTCCTCCCCACGTCGGTGCTGTTCCAGCGAGGCCACCGGATCCGCCTGGCATTGGCCGGGGCCGACAAGGATACCTTTGCCCGGGTCCCGGCGGATGGTGCGGTGACCTGGTGGGTCTCCCGCACAGCGAGCGCCCCCTCCTACGTCGAGCTTCCGGTCGTTCCCCGCCCCAACGGGAAACAGTGAACGGTGAACGGTGAACGGTGAACGGTGAACGGTAAACAGTAAACAATGAAGGGCAGCCGCGACCGAGCGCCGTTCACGGTTCACTGTTCACGGTTCACTGTTCACGGTTCACGGTTCACTGTTTACCGGTCACCGTCTCCCGCAGCTCCAGATTGGCTTCAATCTCAGGCCGGGTCCGCCACGGATCCCGCATCTGCTGCTTCACGAAGAGCTCGATCTGATCTCCGAAATGGGTTGAGCCAGGCTGGGTGCTGTTGCCGTACGCCAGCAGGACCTTCGCCCGCACGGTAGGACCGAATTCGACCGTGGCGTAATAGGTGTCCCCGAAGGTCAAACGGAATTTCCCGTCCCGGGCCGGAGCGTAGCCGGCGACCCGGAAGACGCCGAGCGGGTCACCCGGCGCGCCATCGCCGGGCAGATCACGGCCGCCGTAGCGAATACGCATGACATCGCCCCACGGCACATCCAGCGCGCCGAACCGGGTCTTGACCGTCTGAGCCACTCGCTCGAGCGCCGCCACCGCCGCTCTCGGGTTTGCCAGTCCGTTAGGCGTCGTGATGGCGGAGTCGAGAGTCCACCGGGCGGCGAACAGCGGTGGCCTTCCCGGGTTGTCGCCCGCGGTCTCGAAGGCCCAGAGCGCAAACAGCACCGCACCCCGGCTCTCCGGCCGGGCCTGTCTATCCCATCGTTCCAGGACCTCGGCCGCCTCCTTCGCCCCGGGCCGGCCCGAGGCGCGGGCGGCGCCGATCAACCCATCCAGGATCCGATCGGCCAGCTCCATGCGGGTCGAATGCTTGTAGGCGACCAGCTCTTCGAACGTGATGCTCGAATCCGCTTGCAGCATTCGGGCGGAGCGCTGAGCCCGGAAATGCATGAAGCGGGGCGAAAGCCAGGGCGGGAAGCTGTCGGGCCGGAGGTGAGTCGGCACCGTGCTGGTCCAGGGCGGATCATTGGCATTCTGGAGCCACCCGTTCGGCGGATCGAGCAGCCGGGGCAGCTGTTCATACAAAAGAGTTCGATCCCACAGGGTGCCCGACGTATCGCCCGGGACGGTGCCGGCCCAGTATTCCACGTCGCAACAGGGGCGGACCGGCACCCGCCCGCCGAACTGGTAGAGGATGTGCCCCTCCCGATCGGCGTACATCACGTTGAACATCGGGATCTGAAGGGTGCGAAGCGCCTCCTCGAATTCCCCGAGATTGCGCGCCTTTCCCATGTCCCACCACTGCTTCAAGGTCCCCGGCTGGTCCAGCCCGGCTACCCGCACCGCGATCAGCGCGGTGTCGGCCGACGGTACCACCGGCCCGTGGACCGAGTGACGGATGGTGATGGCACTGTCCCGCAGGGTTCCATCCGCGCCCTTGATGCGAAGTGAATCGCGGCTCAGCTCAAAGGCTCGGGCCGCACCATCCCAGCGGTAGCCGGTCTCCGCCGGCGTCAGCCGATAACTGTCGGAACCATCGTAGGTGTTGACGGTGTGCGACCACCCCAGATCGGGGTTGAACCCGATCGCCAGGACCGGAAACCCCACCAGCGTGGCGCCGTACAGGTCGGCGCCGGCACCCACCAGGTGGGCTTCGTAGAACAGAAAGAAATCCGCCCAGGGCAGATGGGGATTGGCCAGCAGCATGGCGTGGCCGCCCGCGGAGCGCGACGGCCCGATCGCCCAGGTATTGGAGCCCCCCGACACCAGCGCCGCGATCCGTTCGATCCCGTGCACGAAGGTGAAGTGAATGACCCGTTGGGTATGGGCCAGCACATCGGTCGCGGTAATGGGCAGCACGACTTCGAGGGAGTCGGTCAGCTGGTCCGGATGTTCCCGGGCAAATCGGTTGATGCCCTCGGCGAACCCATCGAGCGCGGCCCGAAAGCCCGGCTCCTGCTCCTGGTACCAGCGGACCGAGCGAGCCGGGATTCCCATGGTCCGGACGTAGAGGTCCTCGGCCAGGTAGGATTCGCCCCAGTACTCGGCGGCGCGGCCCCGTGCTTCCCCATAGAGCTTGAGCAGGAGATCACCGTGGCTGCGCATCTGGGCATACCCGAAACCGCGGAACAAATCGGTTTCTCCGGCACCATACACGTGTGGCACGCCCCACCGATCCCACAGAATCTCGGCGCTCGGCTCGGCACAGCCGGCGCAGAGCAGGAGTAGGAGAATCCGCCTCACGCGTCACCGTTCACTGTTCACCGTTCACCGTTCACTGTCTAAGGCTTCCCGCGTTGATGGACCAGTTCACCGTTCACGTACACCCGGTCGACCCAGGTCTTGATGCTGAGGGGTGGGCCGTCCAGGACCAGCACGTCGGCGTCCTTGCCCACCGCGAGCGATCCGACCCGATCGGCCACTCCCAGGATCTCGGCCGGGCTCAAGGTGACGGCCTTGAGGATTTCGCTTTCCGGCATGCCGTACCCGGCCGCGATCGAACCATCGAGCAACAGCCACTTCCCGGTGCCCGCGGGCGCCAGGGTGCCGAAGGCACGGGAGAAGCTGGCGAGCGCTACCTTGACGCCGGCCGCGACCAGCTGCCCGGGCGCCCGTTCGTCCACTGGGGGATAGTCGCTCCGGTCGGGAATCTCTTCGTTACTGACGAACGGGTGAGAGACCTG
>DASWKS010000458.1:0-2220 GCA_036396495.1 Gemmatimonadales bacterium | reverse complement strand
CGGCGGATTGAGGTCGACTATGAGGACCTGCCGATCGTGATCGATGTCCTGGCGGCCAGGCAAGCAGGCGCCCCGCTGCTGCATCCGGATCGGGAAAGCAACGTGTTCTGGCACAATCAGATCCGGAAAGGAGACATCGCCAAAGGCTTCGCGGCCGCGGCGGTGGTCATCGAGAGTGAATACCGGACCCCAGCCCAGGAGCATGCGTTCCTGCAGCCGGAAGCCGGGCTGGCCTACCTCGACGATGAGGGGCGGGTGACGGTCGAGGTCGCCGGACAGTGGACCCACGAGGATCAGGAGCAGATCGCCCACGCGCTCGGCTTGCCCCGGGAGCAGGTGCGGGTGAGGTACCCGGCGATCGGCGGCGCCTTCGGCGGACGGGAGGACATGTCGGTCCAGATCGTGCTGGCACTGGCCGCCTGGCGGCTGCACCAGCGGGGGATCGACCGGCCGGTCAAGATCATCTGGTCGCGGGAAGAGTCGATCCTCGGCCATCACAAGCGGCATCGCTACGTGATCCGCTCGAAATGGGGCGCCAGCCGGGAGGGGAAGCTGCTGGCGGCCGAAGTGGAGGTAATCCAGGACGGCGGGGCCTATGCCTACACTTCCACCAAGGTGCTTGGGAACTCGACCCTGATGTGCACCGGACCGTACGAGATCCCGAACGTCAAGGTCGACGCCTACTCGGTCTACACTAATCACATCCCGGGCGGCGCCTTCCGCGGGTTCGGTGGACCGCAGGCCGCCTACTCCGCTGAACTGCAGATGAACAAGCTGGCCGAGGCGCTAGGGATCGATGCCGTCGAGATCCGGATGGGCAACCTGTTAAAGGAAGGGGCCTTGCTCTCGGTGGGCACCGCGCTGCCTAAGGGCGTTAGCATCGGCAAGGTCGTGGAGGGCTGCGCCGAACACGCGGGTTGGACCCACACCGGGGAGGGTTGGCAGCGGCCGTCGCGCCAGGCATTGGGTGCGCCGGCGGAGCCCCACCTGCGGCGGGGGATCGGGGTGGCCTGCGGATTCAAGAACGTCGGATTCTCTTTTGGCCATCCCGAGCAGTGTTGGGCGACCATCGAGCTCCACGGCGGGGCCGAAATTGAGCAAGTCGTCCTGCGCCACGCCGGGGCCGAGGTGGGGCAGGGTGCTCACACGGCCATGGCTCAGATGGCGGCCGAGGCGGTCGGTGTTCCGTTGGACAAGGTGCGAATTGTCGCCTCCGACACCGCGACCAGCGAGAACAGCGGTTCGGCCTCCGCCTCCCGGATGACCTTCATGGCGGGCAACGCGATCCGGGGCGCGGTCGAAGCCGCGATGCTGAAGTGGCGCGACGAGGATCGACCGGCGATTGCCTCTTACCAATACCTGCCTCCACCGACCGAACCCTATGATCCGGTGACTGGCACGACCCGGCCCAACTTCGCTTACGGCTACGTGGCGGAGGCGGCCACGGTCGAGGTCGACACCGAGACCGGTGCGCTGCGGATTCTGAAGGTGGTGTGCGCTGACGATGTCGGCCGGGTGGTCAACCCGCAGGGAGTGCGCGGTCAAATCGAGGGCGGCGTGGTGCAGGCCGCCGGCTACGCAATTCTGGAAGATTTCCGCGAAGACGGCGGCCGGGTACAAACCGGCCTACTCTCGAATTACCTGATCCCCGGAGTCCTGGACATTCCGGACCGGATAGAGTCGGTCATCCTGGAGTACGAGGACCCGCTCGGCCCCTGGGGTGTGCGCGGCATGGCAGAAATGCCCTTCATTCCGCTGACACCGGCCGTGGTAAGCGCGGTCCATGATGCGTTGGGAATCTGGTTCGACGAATTTCCGTTGACGCCGGAGCGGGTGTTCTGGGGTCTGCACGCAGGCCGTGGGGAATAATCCCCCGCGCATAGCCTCCGGCCGACTGCTTCCACCTCTCGGCCTGCAATCAAGTTGAGCAATTCTCCACCGTTGGTGCTCGTGCGCGGCGGCGGCGACCTGGCCACCGGGGTCGCGGCCCGGCTGTGGCGAAGTGGATTCTGGGTTGTGATCACCGAGATCGAGCAGCCCCTGGCCGTCCGGCGGCTGGTGGCTCTGGCCGAAGCGGTTTATGCGCGTGAACTCGTGATCGAGGACCTGAACGCCCGCCGAGCGGAGAACGTCCCCGGGGTGCAGCTTGCGTTGAGGCAGGGCGTGATTCCCGTACTGGTGGATCCTGAGGCGGACTGCCGGAGTGAGCTGAGGCCGGCC
>DASWKS010000457.1:0-2046 GCA_036396495.1 Gemmatimonadales bacterium | reverse complement strand
GGTGCTGTGGCATGGCGGTCTGAGCGGAGCCTATCTGATCATGTTGGGCACCGGCGCGCTGCTTACACTGGTGTTCACCGCGGTGGCGTTCTATCTCGCGGTTCGGATTCAGGATCGGGCGATGGGCCTGGGTGCCGCCATTGTGGCGTGGCTGGGCCTGGTGGTGGTGTATGACGGGCTGATCCTGCTCGGGATCACTCTGTTCTCGCAGTGGCCGCTCGAGACCCCCACGCTGATCGCGACCTTCCTGAACCCGGTGGACCTGGGCCGGGTGCTGCTGCTGTTCCAATTCGACCTGTCGGCTCTGATGGGGTACACCGGCGCGGTGTTCGAGCGGTTCTTCAGCGGGAGCGTCGGGACGGCGCTGGCGGCCGGAACGCTGCTGCTCTGGACCGTGATCCCGCTGCTGCTCGCCCTGCGTCGATTCCAGCGGAAAGACTGGTGAGGTCCGTTGACATTGACGATTGACAATTGAACAAATTGACAATTGCGTCTCGCGGAGATGTGGGTTGATGCAATCAGAAATCGTCAATTGTCAATCGTCAATGGGTGGTTCAGTGCACCACCGGCCGCACCACCACGCTTCCTCCATACTGGATATGGGGCGATCCCTGGGCCAGGCGCTCCGCGTCCTGCAGTGAAATGGCGCGAATGAGAAAGTAGCCCGTGGGTGCCGTGATGGACTCGCCCGCCTGCACGCCTTCCGGGCCCACCACCGAGCCGCGTGGTTCGAGCTCTCCCGCCGAAACCAGGCGATCCTCCCGGCGGAGTCGCTGGGCCCAGGCCGAGTATTCGGTCACCCGGGCGGTCTGCTCGGCGGCGCTAGTGGCGGCGCGAAAGGCGGAGGGCTCTTCCAGCAGCAGCAGGTATTGGGGTCCTTCGAGAACCGGCCGGTTCAGGACCGCCAGGACCAGCGCCGCGGCGGCCAGCCCGGCTCCGATCAGCAGCCAGGGGCGCATCGAGGACCGGCGGATCTCGCCCCGAGCGCGAAGCCGGGAGACCAGCCGCTCATAGGCGGCCGAAGCCGGATCGACGTTCTGGGCCAGTCGTCCCAGCGACGACCCCGGGTCGCGGTCGGGCTGTTCGGTCATCGGAGGCTCCTTTTGAGCGCGGTGCGGGCACGCGACAACTGGCTCTTGGAGGTGCCGGGAGCGATACCCAGGAGAGCGGCGATCTCGTCGTGGGCATAACCCTCGATATCGTGGAGGACGAGCACGGTACGATATCCTTCCGGCAGCGAATCGACCGCCTGAGCCAGCGCGACCCCATCGACCGATGCTGGCAGGTCGGCCTCGATCTGGTCGGGAGACTCGTCCGCCAGCATCAGCGCGTCGCGCCGGGTATCGCGCAGCCATTCCCGCCAGCAGTTCACTCCGATTCCGTGCAGCCAGGTTCCGAGCTTCGACTGCCAGGCGAACCGGTCCAGTCCGGCGACTGCGCGGAGCCACGCTTCCTGCATCAGGTCCTGGGCCAGCGCGGCGTTGCCGCCCGTGAGCCGGAGCAACAGACCGTAGAGCGACGGCGCGTGGCGGTGATAGAGCACCCGGAACGCCGGCTCCGACCGGGAGGCGAGGAAGGCGGTTACCGCCTCCCGATCGAGCTGGTCGTCCGCCCCGCTCATCAAGGCGATGCGGAGTCGAGTTTCACCGAAGTGCGGACCGGTACCACCACGGCCGAGAGGGAAGTGCCCTCGCCGATGAAGGAGATGGTGGCGTTGGCTGCAGGCATTCCCAGGTCGGCTGCTTTCATGTATGGGAAATACCACATGAGGTGGGGCAGCCAGGGGCCGACCTTCTGGCCGTTGTCGTTATAGAGCACCTGCTCGGCCGACATCATGTACACCAGGGCCGGCCGGCGGGGCAGCCGGAACTCGCCCGACCGGAGCCGCTCATCCACCCGGGCGTCGATCGCCTGCTTCGGTGTACCGGCGATCCGCTGCTCGGTCTGGAAGCGCTGGATCGGCAGGACGGTCGCAGAGGCTTCCGCGTCGTAGCACTCCGGCTCGAGGCTCAGGGGCTGGCTCCGATTCACCAGGCAGGTCACGTC
>DASWKS010000456.1:0-4298 GCA_036396495.1 Gemmatimonadales bacterium | reverse complement strand
GCTCCCTGCCTCCTGCCGCCTGGCTGCGCTTCAGCCGCTCCAGCGTCACCGCGCAGTTGAGCAGCGCCGCGTGGGACAGTCCCAGCGGGTAGTTGCCGAGAAAATCTCCCGTCCGGGGATCGATCTCCTCCGGAAACAGGCCGAGGGCTCCGCTGCGTCTGAGCAGCAGACGGAACAACCGTTCGGCTTCGTCCAGCTGCCCCACCAGTGCCAGGTTCTGTACCATCCAGAACGAACACACCAGGAAGGCGCCTTCCTCACCCGCCAGGCCGTCGGGTGAACGGTAGCGATAGATCAACTCCTCCGGCCCGGCCGACAGTTCCTGGCGGATCGCCACGAGCGTGGATTGAACCCGGGGGTCGGTTCTCGAGAGAAACCGGACCAGGGGAATCGCCAGCAGAGCGGCATCCAGATCGGGTGCATCATAGGTCTGCACGAAGCTCTGCCGCTCCGGATTCCAGCCCTGGTTCAGCACCTGCTCTCGCACCGCCGCTGCCGCTCGGGACCAGGCGGCCGTGTCGGCCGGCAGCCTGTGCCGCCGGGCCAGCCGTACCCCCCGATCCAGAGCGCACCATGCCATGATCTTGCTGAAGACATGGTGGCGGGCCTCTCGCCGCGACTCCCAGATCCCATAGTCGGCCGTGGTCCAGTTGGCGGCGACCCAGTCCACCAGCCGGCGGATGGCCAGCCACACGCCCTCGGTCGGCGTCCGGGTGCGATGCCCCTGGTACAGCGTGTCCAGCAGCTCCCCGTAGATGTCGAGCTGGAACTGATCGATGGCTCCGTTGCCGATCCGGACCGGGCGCGACCCGCCATAGCCGTCGAGGTGGGTCAGCTCCTGCTCCGACAAGTGATGGGCTCCATCGACCTGGTGCAGAATCTGGAGGTGGCGGGCGTCCGATTGCCGGCAGACTCGCTTGAAAAAACCGAGATAGGCTTCGGCCTCGGAGTCGAATCCCAGGTGATTGAGCGCATAGAGGACGTAGCTCGAATCCCGGAGCCAGGTGAAGCGATAGTCCCAGTTGCGCTCGCCGCCGGGCCATTCCGGCAGCGAGGTGGTGGGGGCCGCGACCATGGCGCCGGAGGGATGGTACTGCAGCAGCTTGAGGGCCAGGGCGCTCCGCTCCACTTCCTGCCGGAAGGGGCCGTGGTAGGTGAGCTTGGAGAGCCAGTTGTCCCACGAATGCGCGGTATCGTCCATCGTCGCCTGGGGATCGAGCGCGTCGATGGACAGCACCTCGTCCTCGTCATGCCGGAGCACCAGCCACATCGTGTCCTGGGGCCGAAGCCCGAACCGCGCCACGGCCGCTCCCTCTTCGAGCTGCCACACGATTCCGGGCGTGGCGCTGAAGGCGAGTACTTCCCGGTCGCCACCGGTCGCGAGCAGCCCGGATTGCCGGGGGTGAAATCGCACCGGGTCGGCCCCGTAGGAAAAACGGGGCTCCAATCGCACGATGACCGGAACCAAGCCCCGGATCCCCCGTACCCGGCGGTAGATCGCGGCCTTGCCTCCCCGTTGCGCTCCCAGGGGCATGAAGTCGCTCACCGTGAGCAGCCCGCCCTGGTCCAGGTGGAAATTGGTCTCCAGCAGGTTGGTGCCGGGGAGATAGCGCTGCTCGCTGGTGTACGGGGCCTCCGGACCGACGCTCCAGGCGCCGCCCCGACGGTTGTCGAGCAGGGCGGCAAAGACCGAGGGGGAATCGAAGCGAGGGACGCACCACCAGTCGATCGAGCCGTTGCGTCCTATCAGTGCGGCCGTGTGGAGGTCGCCGATGACGCCATAGCCGGCGATCGGGAGGTAGCCGGTCACGCCTTGAGGCCCAGGTGACCACCCGCCGCCAGCCACTCGAGGATCCGCACCACCGCGGCCGGGTCGGGCAGCAGGTGATCGGCCTCGGTCACCGTACCCGGCTCGCCGACCCGGATGGAGCGGCCGATCCCGCGCAGCGAACGAAACGCGTCTTCATCGGTGCGGTCGTCGCCGATGTAAAGGGCGCGCACCCGGCCCGGCCAGTCGTCGCCATAGCGGTGCTGCAGGACGTAGAGCAGAGCCCGCCCCTTGTTCCATCCCAGCGGCGGGCGTCCTTCGACCACCGCCTTGCCGATCAGCGCCTCCAGGCCCCGCTCCGTCAGGACAGCGGCGCCGCGTCGTAGAGCCGCGGGCCAGGATTCCTCCGGCAAGGACCGGACGTGCCACGACAAGCTGCCGCCTTTGGACTCGACCCAGGCGCCGCGAATCCCGAGCTCACCAAGCTCACTGGATGCCTGGGCCAACGCTTCGGCCCATTCCTGAGCGCGCGGATGGTGCCAATGAAGACCGGGGCCTTCGATCTCGAGTCCGTGATTGCCGATCAGGGTGATCCCGGCATCCGGTACCCGCCGGCGGAGATCCTCCAGACTGCGCCCGCTTACGACGGCCACATCGAGGTGGGGCGCTCCGGCCAGCGCCACCAGGGCCCGCTGCGCCGCCTGATCGAGGCTGGCGGCGTCGGGGTGGTCCACGATCGGAGTGAGGGTCCCGTCGTAATCGAGAAAAATCGCCGCGCGGTCCCGTTCGCCCAGCCAGGGTCCGATGCGGCGGGTGAACAGTTCCACCGGGGTAGGCGCGGAGGCGCGGGCCCGGACGATGGCCCGGTCGACCGACTCGAGAAAGCGGGTGCGCCACGCCGCCACGTCGTTGCTTTTCACCCGGTCGCGCAAGGCCGACATGCGGGCCCGGCGCTCCTCCTGCGGCATCTCCAGCGCGGTGGCCAGCGCCTCGGCCATTCCGTCGATGTCAAACGGGTTGACCAGCACCGCCTCCTGCAGCTCTTCCGCCGCGCCGGCCAGCTCCGACAGGATCAGCACGCCCGGCTCGCCCACCTGGGCGGCGACATACTCCTTGGAGACCAGGTTCATGCCATCGCGCAACGGCGTCACCAACGCCACCTCGGCCCGGGCGTAGAGGCCGGCCAGGACCGACGGACTGAGCGAACGGCTGAGATAGCGGATGGGTGACCAGCCGTGATCGGAGAAGCGCCCGTTGATCCGGCCCACCGCTTCGTCGACTTCGCGCTTGAGCTCGCTGTATTCCGGGACCCGCTCCCGGCTCGGCACGGCCACCTGGGTGAAGACGATGCGTCCCCGATGCTCGGGATGCCGTTCCAGCAGCCGTTCCACCGCCAGGAGGCGCTGGAGGATGCCCTTGGTATAGTCGATCCGATCGGCGCCGAGGATCAGCCGGGTGGGGGAGGGGGACGGCGGTTCACTGGCCAGTGCCTGACGGGCCAGCCCATCCACCACCGCGAAATCGACACTGATCGGGTGCACCCCCAGCGTGATCATCCGGCCTTCGTAGTGGACCGTCATGGCATCGCGGTCGGTCTCGCACCCCAGCAGCCGTTCGACACTGGCGAAGAAATGGTTGACGAACACCATGGTGTGGAAGCCGATGTAGTCCGCGCCGAGCATGCCGCGCAGCAAGGGACGGCTCCAGGGCAAGGCCCGGAATACGTCGGCCGAGGGGAACGGGATGTGAAGGAAGAAGGCGATTCGGGCGTTCGGCTTGAGCCGCCGCAGATGGTGCGCGGTCCGAAGCAACTGGTAGTCGTGAACCCAGATGGTGGCGTCGGGTGGGGCTTCCCGGGCTGTGACCTGCGCGAAACGCTCGTTGACCCGGTCGTAGACGGTCCAGGCCGAGGCGTCGAAGCTCACCCGGCCCAGGAAGTAGTGGAAGGTGGGCCACAGAGTTCGGTTGGCGAAGTGACCGTAGTAGCGGGCCACTTCGTGCCGGCTGAGCGGCACCGGGATGTAGAGTCTTCCGTCGGCCTCGGGGAACTTGGGATTCCCGGCCGCGCTCAGCTCTTCCTCGGGTAATCCCGACCACCCGACCCACCGGCTGCCCGGCTCATCCAGCGCCGAGTCGACCGCGGTCGCCAATCCTCCGGGCGCCCGGGCATACCTGACGCGGTCCCCATCCCGTTGAGCCGCAAACGGGAGTCGGTTGCTGACGACAACCAGAGGGCGGGTCATGTCTGGCAAACTAACAGGAGCGAAGGGTAGCGTCCCCGGTCACGAAGACGCCTGGCCCATTTATCAGCTCAGATCGTCGAGCGCGCTCGAGACGTTACGGAGTCCGCGGGCCAGCTTTTCGGGGCCGCAGCCAAAGCTCAGCCGGATGTGACGGGGCGACTCGAAGAACTTTCCCGGAACCACCAGGGTGGAGTACCGGCGGTGCAGATGATCCGCGAGGGTTTCGCTGTTGAAGGTCCGAGCGAGACGGGGGAAGATCACGTTTCCACCCGGGGGCAGGACGGCCT
>DASWKS010000455.1:0-9392 GCA_036396495.1 Gemmatimonadales bacterium | reverse complement strand
CCGCAACCCTCCCGTAGTGCCCCCAGACGCTCGATCGATCCCTTCATGGTATCGGTGTTCGCATACTGCATCGACGGTGGCGATACAGTGTCCTAGGACCACGAATGAGCTGGCGACATAGTCTCCTGACCAGTGAGCCGTGCAAATGTTGATACACATTTCCACAACGTGTGACGACAGCGTCGAATCCTCTGTCCAGAAAGCAGTTCCCCGTCCACATTCTCCGCGTTATTGCATCGCGTAACCCGAATAAAATCAGGCACTTGCGCGATTTCAGGCTGTCCCTATCTTTGGCTCCACGAAGCGAACGAAGCAGAACTCATCAGGGGCTGTTTCGATCGTCTCGGTTCGGAGAGAGCGCCGGAGGAGGAGCCAAGGATGCCTCGTGCATCGGAGGTTTCGACGATACCGGTGGCCACTCTATCCGGACGGTTGGAGCCAGTCGCGTGCTCCAGCCACCCCGATTTTGCGCCTCGGGGTGCAGTGCGGAAGGTCGGTCCGCGACCCGACCTGACCCGCAGCGCTCGCACGGATGATCCAGGTGGGCCGGCCAGCCGGCCTGGGGATCAGGACTGAAGCCCTCGTTTGTCCTCCCGGACGGTCAACAGCCACCGGTGGCAAACCTGGAGAAGAACGGCGGCAATTGCTCCGACTTCAGTTGGTCCGTGTGCGGGACGGCCGTTGCAGCCGAGAGGCTGGACGGCCGTCCTTTTTTTGGGGACTGAGGCCCTTGCCGCCTCCCGTCTCCCTTCTCCCACCCCTCCTGCTGGCCGAGTCCGGCCTGGGGTTGTAGTTTCGATCACATGCCCGGGCTCTCGATCCTGGTGGTCTCCCAGGACCCCATGCGCGCCCGCGAAATCGCGGACGTCCTTCGCCAAGGAGGACACTCCACGGTGGTGCAAGCCGATGCCGCTGCCGCGGCCGGTGATCTCTCAGCCGCGGCGCTCGACGTCGCCATCGTTGACCTGAGCCTTCCCGGTCTGGACCGAACCGCCCTCGGTCGCTCACTCTCCCCCGAAGTGCCCAATGTCCCGCCCGAGCCATTGGAAGCGGTCGAGCGCCGTCATATCCTCGCGACGTTGCTCTACACCGGCGGCAACAAACGCCGCGCGGCTCACCTGCTGGGCATCGCCCGCTCCACGTTGATCCAGAAGGTCCGCCGCTACGAGTTGAAGCTCCCCGAAGCCCCCGGAGAATGACTCGCGTTGGGCGCACCGTGTTCGCCCTGGTGCTGGTGATGGCCGCCGGACCAGTAGCGGCTCAACGGGCTTTTCCCGCCGGTCATGTCTCGTCCGGGAAGCTCAGCTTCGATGCCAAAGCCACGCTGGGAGCTTTCTCGGGGACCACCAACACTGTGACCGGCGCGATGACCGCCGGATTGGAGCTGAGAGAAGTGCGCGGGTGGGTCGAGGCTCCAGTGTCATCGCTGAAGACCGGCAACGGCCTGCGGGACAAGGACCTGAACAAGTCGATGGAAACCGACACTCATCCGACCATGAGATTCGATCTCGAGAGCGTGAGTGTCCAGTCGGAGAGTGGCGACTCGGCCGCGGTGACCCTCTTTGGCCGGTTCACGATTCATGGGGTAAAGCGTGAAGTGGTGGTGCCGGCCCGGATCCACTATCAGGCCGACGGAATCCGGGTGCAGAGCGACATTCCCATGAACGTGAAGGACTACGGGGTCACCAAGTTGTCCAAGCTGCTGGGCACCTTCAAGATGAACGAGAACATCGTGGTTCACATCGACGTGGTCTTCGCACCCGGCGAGGCACCGCCATCCGCAGCCGCCCCAGCCGAGAAGCCACCACCGTCCGACTGACCCCGCCGCGCGACAAGACGAAGCTGCCGTTGGCCACACCCATCGTCACACCGCCCGGGGCAAAGACCAGCCTCGACGGTCCCGTGACCGTCACCCCATCGGTGGCCGGTCCCGAGGTCTGCCAGAGAAGTGTTGAATCCTCGCCATAGATTCGCCAGACACCGATGTGGTCCGGCTGGATGCGGAGCAACGCCGTGCCGGAGCCGAGCAGTGCCGCCAGTCTGGCGCGCTGATATGCGGTAATGACCGCCTCCGCATGCCTCCGCACCAGGAGCCGGTCACGGAGGCCAATCGCTCGCGGCACACTCAGTCCCGCTGCGATGCCAACGATGACGAGGATGACAGCCGATTCCACCAGCGAGGTGCCGCGCATGGATCAAAGGTGGAGGCGGCGATTTCACTCTGCGTGATCCCGATCACGCGAGCCAGATGCCGAATACGGCGGGGCGTGATCGGCACGCCGGCGCGTTGAGAATCCGCCGCGCTCTTGACATTCACGGCGATCACAATCAATGCCGCGCCAGTGACTAGGAACTGACCTCTGGCGCGAGCGGCGTCTCCTGGTCAATTTGATGGCCAGTAACGATGACCATCCCGCTTATCTCTCCTGCGCCTCCCGCGGCGCGCGACACCCTTCAGACTCTTCGAGCCTACCACGCGCTGGCGCCGTGGAGCCTGCGAGATCTCGCGGCCCTGTCGGGTACGCTGCTGGAGGCCAGCGGCGTCGTCCCGGTGAATGTCGCGGCCCGCGCGCGGCCCACCGAACGCACTATCCGTTTCTACGTCATGAAGTGCCTGGTGGACCCGCCCGAAGGGCGTGGCACGGCGGCGGTGTACCGCTACCGCCATCTGCTGCAGGTACTCGGCATCAAGCTCCGGCAGATGGATGGAGCATCGCTCGATGCGCTGGCACGAGAATTCTCCGGCGTCACCGGCGACGTGCTGGAGCGGCGAGTGGCCACCGCCCTGGGACCGGGCGTGCCGTCGCCCGACGAGCTGGGCGCGCTCGAGGGTATCCTGCCGGCGCGCGGTCGTTCGGCCCGGGCTCTGCGGCCGCGAATGGCCGACGCTCCGGCCGCGACCCAGGTACGCAGTACGCTGGTGCGACGCATTGTGATCCTTCCCGGCGCCGAGCTGGTGCTGGAAGCCGGCCATCCCCTGTTCCGCCAGGTCGGCTCCGAGGAAACGATCGCCCGGGTGGTCGCCCAGGCGCTCGAGAGCCTGGCAGAAGAGCTGTCGCTGAGCCGGTAGCTCCGACCGACTTACGGAGGCCCCGATGGGTTTCGTGCTGCTCGCCGTCCTGGCGCTGGTGGTCGTGTGGGTCATCGGCGCCTACAACGGACTGATCTCGTTGCAGAATCAGGTCGCCAATGCCTGGAAGCAGATCGACGTGCAGCTCAAGCGAAGGCACGACCTCATTCCCAACCTGGTCAACGCGGTGAAGGGGGCCATGGACCACGAGCGGGGCACCCTCGAGGCGGTCATCTCGGCCCGGAACCGGGCGGTAGCGGCGCAGGGTGTGGCGGCGACTGCTAAGGCCGAAGGGGAGCTGACCGCCGCCCTGGGCCGGTTGTTCGCGCTGGCCGAGGCCTACCCCCAGATCCAGGCCACCTCCAATATCCGGGAGTTGCAGGAGGAGCTGTCGAGCACCGAGAACAAGGTGGCCTTCTCGCGCCAGCTCTACAACGACGTGGCCACCCAGTACAACACCAAGCAGGCCCAGTTCCCCACCAATCTCGTCGCGGGCCTGGCAAAGGCCACGCCCGCCGAATTGTGGCAGATCGAGGATGCGGCCCACCGCCAGGTTCCTACGGTGGATCTGTCGGCGCGGCCCCCCGCGCCGCCGGCGTGACCGACACCAATCTCTTCGCGCAACAGGAACACAACCGCCGGCGATCGACGCTCCTGATCGTCGGCTTTGTGCTGTTCTTCGCCTGGATCGGCTTCGGGGGAGATCTGGCCTGGTACCTGGGGACCCGGGACCTGCCGCCCGAGAGCTACCACCATGTGATTCCCTTCACGGGGATGATCACCACTGTCATTGCGGGCGGGATGGCCTGGTATTCCTGGCGGCATGGGGCCGATCGGGTACTGGCCGCGACCGGGGCGTGGGAACTGCTGGAACCGGTAACCGAAGATCACAAGCGACTTCGCAACGTGGTCGACGAAATGGCGATCGCGTCAGGTCTACCGAGCCCGCGGGTCTGGGTGGTGCCGGACTCAGATCCCAATGCCTTCGCGACCGGCCGGGATCCGGCGACCGCGCACCTCGCCGTAACCGAGGGGCTGCTCCAGCACCTCGACCGCGACGAGCTGCAGGGTGTCGTGGCGCACGAGATGGCTCACATTCGCAACCTCGATGTCCGCCTCATGACCCTGTTGGCGGCCACCGTGGGAACCATCGCGCTCAAGTCCGACACGCTGCAACGGATGCTGCGGTACGGTTTCGGACGCGGGGGCCGCCGTGGGGGCGGGCGCAAGGGAGGGAACCCGCTGGCGCTGGTGGTGCTGGTGGCGTGGTTGATATCGCTCATTTTCGCGCCGTTGATTGCTCGGCTGCTGGCGATGAGCGTGAGCCGCAAGCGCGAATTCCTGGCCGATGCCACCGGAGCTCAGTTCACCCGTAACCCCATGGCCTTGGCCGAAGCCCTGCGGAAGATCGACGGGGCATCGGGAGCCACCCAGGCCATCGCCCGGGGCGCCGCTCACATGTGCATCGTCGATCCGGGGGAACGGCGGATGAGCGCCAAGGGCGGAAGCGGCATGAGTGTGTTTGCTTCCCACCCCCCGATCGGAGAGCGCATCGCCCGGTTGCAGGCGATGGGCTATCAACCGGTCGAAGGGGGTCGAGGCTAGTCGAAGGGGTCGAAGGTGTCGAGGCGGTCGAAGCGGCTACCGCCTGCTGTCCTCGACGGCATTCGCCTGATTTCGATTCGCAACCGCCTCGAGGATGTCCCCCACCAGCGTCGCCGGATCGAAGGGCATCGGCAGCACGTGATCGGCGCCCGCTGCGCGCGAGAGGGCTTCCGCCTCCTGCCCCAGCACCACCACGGCGAACGTCCGGACCGCCGCGGGGATGAAGCCGCTCAGGGGAGGGCCCCCCTCCGGGCCGGAGGGCACCAGCACCAGGGTCAGGCCGGGCCCGGCGGCGCTGCTCTGTAATTCGGCGACCGAAGGACACCGTTCCACCAGGAAGCCGGCGTGTCTCAGCAGGAGCGAAATCACCCGCCGCACCCGCTGATCCGGATGATAGATCAGGGCTTTGCCCCGGTACGCTCCGTTTCCGCCTGCCGTCTGCTCCAGGTTGATCATTCGCAGGCCACCCAGGTAGTCGGTGGAGTCGGCGCGGCGGAGGTCGGCGGCCTGGCGCAGCCGCTCCGCCATCCGCTGCAGGGCTGTCCGCACGATCTCCAACCCTACCCGCTGCTCGGCCGACGCGGTCGGCAGCATCATCTCGACCTCTGCCATGGCCGCCATGAGCGGGTTGTTGAGCTCGTGATGCAGCGTCACGCTCATCTCGCCGATGGCGGCCAGCCGTTCCGCCTGCACCAGCTCGCGCTCCGCCTCGGTCAGGGCGGTGCGCAGGGCCCGATTGCGCCGGACCCGCTCCAGCACCCGGGGCAGCAGCTCGGGCAGGGTATGGTCCTTGGTGAGATAATCCTCGGCGCCCTGGCGCAGCGCGGCCGCGGCGAGCGATTCGCTGCCATGGCCGGTGACCATGATCACCGAGGGAGGATCCGGCCGGCCCAGCAGCCGGGGAAGCAGGTCCATTCCCCGGACGTCGGGCAGTTGATGGTCCAGCAGGATGATGTCGGCCTCAGCGGCCGCACCCACCGCCTGTTCCGCGCTCCAGACGTGCCGGATCCGGCGGTAGCCGTCCAGCTCCAGCAGGTGGCGGATCAGGCGCGCCATCGACGCGTCGTCCTCGATCAGGAGGAGGGAGACGGTAGAGCGATCGCTCACTTGCGATTGACGACGCGGTCGAGCGCGTCGTGCACGCTGGGGTCGATGACGGTCCCGACCAGGTCCGCCATCCGCTCAACCGCCTGGCGCGGGCTCATGGTTTCCTGGTAGGGGCGGGAGGTGGTCAGCGCGTCGAAGATCTCCACGGCCCCGATGATCCGGGCGCCCACCGGAATGGCCTCGGCCGCCAATCCGTCGGGATAGCCCTTGCCGTCCCACCGCTCGTGATGGCTTCGCACGTATCCGATCACGTCCGCCAGATGGCCCAGCGGGGCCAGGATCTGGGCGCCGACCAGGGTATGGGTCTTGACGTGGGCGAACTCGTCGTCGGTCAACGGGCCCTGCTTGTTCAGGATCGACTCGCGGATACCGATCTTGCCGATATCGTGCAGCCGGCCCGCGGTGCGGACGGTTTCGACCTGCTCTTCCGGCATACCGCTGGCAGTGGCCAGCTTGGCCGCGAGATCGGCGACCCGGGCCGAGTGTCCCCGGAGATGGCGGTCCTTGGCCTCGAGCGCGTTGACCAGCGCCTCCAGCGTTGCCACCGCAAGCCGCTGCAGGCTCTCCCGCTCCTGCTGCAGCTCGGCGGTGCGCAAGGCCACCTCTTCCCGCAGCAGGCTGTTGAGGCGCTGGCTCTCGAGCCGGGCATCGCGTCGCCGGAGCACCCGCTGCACCGCCCGGAGCAGGTCGGCCAGGTCCACCGGCTTCACCAGGTAGTCGAGGGCACCCCGTTGGAGGCAGAGCGCCGCGGTCGCGGCATCGTTCACGGCGGTGAGCACCAGAATGGCCAGGTCGGGATCGGCGTCGAGCAACTGGGGCACCAGATCGGTGCCGGGTTCGTCGGGCAGGCGCAAGTCGAGCAGCACACAACCGACCCGGTGGCGTCCCACCGCGGCCAGGGCCTCGGCGCCGGTGGCCGCGGTCACCACCTCGTATTTCTCCTGCGCCAGGAACCGGCGCAGCGCATTCCGGATTGGTTCCTCGTCGTCTACGACGAGGATACCGACCGGGCCGCGGTCCGGCTCACGAATGGGCGCGGGCGGAGGCGCAGAATGAGGCATCAAGAAGTGACGTCACGAGGGTGTCGGTCAACGTTGGGGAACGACCCGGCGCCAGTCAACCCGCAAACTCGACAGAGACACGGGGCACCAGGCCCTGGTCGGCTGCCAGATCCAGTAATGCTCGCACGGCGCGCCGGCCCACGGGACCGTAGTCCACGGTCCAGTGGTTGACGTACATCCCGACGAATTGGTCCGCCCGTTCATCCGACAGCCCGCGGTTGAACCGGCTGGCATGGGCCAGCGCGGCCGGGCGATGGTCCAGGGCGTACTCCACGCTGGCTCGCACATCCCGGGCGACCTGCTGCACGACCTCCGGACCGAGGTCGCGTCGAACCACGTTGCCGCCCAGCGGCAGCGGCAGGTCGCTCTCCCGCTGCCACCACGCGCCCAGGTCCTCCCACAGGTTCAACCCCCGGTCGCCATGGGTCAGCTGTCCCTCGTGGATCAGGAGTCCCACCTCCACCTCGCCCCGTTCCACCGCATCCTCGATCTGATCGAATGGCATCACCACCGGCTCGATCGCGGGCTGATAGAGCTTGAGGGCCAGATACGCCGTGGTCAGCAGCCCTGGCACACCGACCCGTCGGCCGGCGACGGCCGGGCGCGGGTCACCGGGACGGGGGAGCCGGGAGACCAGGCGGGGCCCGTAGCCGTCACCCATGGAGCAGCCGGAGCCGAGCAGCGCATAGCGGTCGGCCAGCAACGCGTAGGCGTGAATCGAGACGGCCGAGACTTCCAGCTCTCCGGCGAGAGCGCGCCGGTTGAGACTCTCGATGTCGGCGAGTTCGTGGACGTAGCGAAAGGGAGTATCGACCAACCCCTCGGCCAGCGCGTAGAACATGAACGCGTCGTCGGAATCGGGGCTGTGCGCAACGTGGATGGTTCTCACGGTCCAACCGTCCTTAACGGTGAACAGTCAACAGTCAACAGTCAACAGTCAACGGTGAACGGCGACAGGAAGCGTGAACCCATCGGAGCTGATTGTTTGTTACCGTTCACTGTTCACCGTTCACCGTTCACTGACGTGGCGTAGAACTGATCCAGCGCCGGTTTGTGATCGAGGTATTCGCTTCGACCGGTTCCCGGATCGCGGGCCCATGCGGCCAGGAACTCCCGGCGGGCGATAGCGAGCGCGGCCGGGTCGTTGCGAAGCTCGGCCACGGTCCCCCTGACCAGCCATCCCAGGAGATGCCCCGGTGCGCGGGCCAATATGGTATCGGCCAGCGCCAACGCCGCGTCATAGCGTCCCACCTGCGCCTGCAAGACAGCGGCGTGGTAGCGTGCATCGGCGTCCACCGAGTCGAGCTGGGTGTAGGCCGCCAGCGCGTGCTCGCTGAAACGGACCACGGTGGCGCTGTCGCCCTGCTCCGCGGCGGCCATCACCCGGTTGAACAGCCGGTCGAACGCCTGGCGGGCCGACAGGGTGCTGATGTCAGGAGCCTGGCTGGTGAAACCACCATTGGGAGGCGCCACCCCGGGATCGGGTGCGTCGGCCGGCGGAGAGGGCTGCCGCAGAAGGAAGATGGTTCCCCCGGTTGCGAGGAGAGTAACCACGATGGCCGAGATCCAGACCGCGCGAGCGGGCTCGGAAGTCCGGGTCAGTACCCGCCCGCACTTATGACAGAACCGCCCGCCGGCAGTGGTGGAAGCCCCGCACGCGGGACAGAGACTATCCGGCATGTGGGAAGGAATATAAGTGGGGCCGACTGCCCAATCGATCAGAGAATGCCCAGTGCCCAATGCCCATTGCAGAGGGGAATCGGACCTCACCCCTACCTCTGCAATCGGCACTGGGCATTGGGCACTCTGCATTCCCTCCCTCCCTTGCCCCCACCCCCCTCTCCCCCTCATTCTCTAGGGTAGTCCATGGAGACCATTCGCACCACCGTGACCGAGGCACCGGCCGGCCGCCACATGGGGGACCTGTCCCGTGGCGGCACCAATTGGAAGGTCTTTCTCGAGACACGGCCACAGGGTGAGCTTGTGGGCGGCCGGGTTCATTTCGTCTCCGATCAGGGTCCCCGCACCACCGCCTGGATCTTCCTGGAGTGGAGCGACCAGGATGCGGTCCAACGGTTCAACGAATTCAGTCCCATCGAGCTCTGGAAGATTCTCGAGAGTCTCGCCTGATCCTCGATCGAGATCGATGATCGATCCCGATCGTCGCTCCTCGCTCCCCTGATGCATCGACGGCAGATCCCTGGCTTCCTCGTTCTCGCCACCATCGCGGGAACCGCATCACTGCCCGCGCAGGACAGCACCGTCTCGCCCCCGCCTCCCGTCGTCGGGCGGATCGAGCTCACCCGGCGCAACATCTTTGCCGACAGCGAGGCGACCTTCTTCGCTCCCCGGCTGGTCAACCGTTTCCACGTCACCACCCGGCCCTACGTGATCGAGCGGGAGCTGCTGTTCGAGCGGGGCCAGGCGCTGCGCCCCGACGCGCTGGAAGAGACCGCCCGCAATCTCCGGCGACTGGGAGTGTTTCGCCGGGTCCTGGTGGATACGGTGCGGCGGGGGGCGACGCTGGTCGCCCTGGTGGAAACCCAGGA
>DASWKS010000454.1:0-1808 GCA_036396495.1 Gemmatimonadales bacterium | reverse complement strand
GTTCCACGGCGCCACCCTTTCCGGCGAGCTGGACACTGACTTCTATGGCGGGCAGCAGCCCTCCGGCGGGGGCCGCACTCACCCGGTGGTGCGGATTCGACGGGTGTTTGCCGAAGCTCGCTGGACGGCTCTGACTCTGTTGGTGGGCCAGGAGGCGCCTCCGCTTTTCGACGTGAGTCCGTCGACTCTGGCCAGCACCGGTTTCCCGGGGTTCGCCTCGGCCGGGAACCTCTGGCTCTGGCTCCCGCAGATTCGCCTCACCGGCTGGCTGACGCCCGGGGCCCGGGTACGGATCGGGCTCGAGGGAACCGTCCTCGCCCCCAGCGCTGGTGAACCGCAAGATCCCTTTCTCACTCAACCCGATCGGGCGGAGCGGAGCGGCCGACCCGCCCTGGAGGGCCGGTTGCTGGCCCGTTGGGGCGAGGGAGCGACCCTGGGAGAGATCGGCACCGGCGGCCACAACGGCTGGCTGGCGATTCCGGGCGATTCACTGATCAGCTCGCGGGCCCTCGGCGCGAGTGCGCGGATTCCCCTGGGAAGGCGGATCGAGATCCGGGGTGAAGCGTTCACCGGGCAAGCGCTCGCCGGCCTGGGGGGCGGGGGCATCGGCCAGAACCTCTCTCCCACCAACGCAGCGGTGGAAACCAAGGGAGGCTGGGCTCAGCTCCTAGTGAAGCCCGGGAGCGACCACGAGATCGGCGTGGGCTATGGCATGGACGATCCCGACAACGCCGACCTGGGACCGTCCGGCCGGCTTCGCAATGCCGCTTTCATGATCCACCTGCTGGGACGGATCAAGCCCGCTGTAGTCGCCCTCGAATACCGCCTCACCGAGACCAGCTACGCCTCGGCCGGTGCGGGCGATCGCCGGAATCACCATGTGAATCTGGCGGCCGGGATCGAATTCTGAGCCTGTGACAACTGGTGCAACGCGACCTGGTGCTCCGCTGGATCGAACAGTTAGGCGTCCTCATCCGGCGTCTGCTCCAGGGGAAGGCCGCTGCTGATCTCCCGGCCGCCCGGGAGCAGGTGCGGGAAGCGACTGAAGCTCTGCTGGGCCCGCTTTCCCCGCTGGTTCCCAAGCTCGAGGTGGAGAGCGCCGCGGAGCTCCTGGCGGATCCCGATCGGATCTTCGGTTACGCGCAGCTGCTGGATCTCGACAGCCTGATCGCCGGTGCGGTGGGCGATGCCGCGGCCCAAGCGGAGGGGCGGGACCGGGCGCTGGCCCTCGCGGCCGAGGCAGTTCGGCGATCGAATGAACCCAGACCGTCTTGGGAGTCCTGGATCAGTGAGCGGGGTTAAAGCGAATTCAGAATGCAGAGTGCAGGATGCAGAGTGCAGAAGGGTTCACATGGCGGGCTCCGACGCGTGAACCCCACGCATGGCCGACCCCTCCTAACTCTGCATCCTGCACTCTGCATTCTGCATTCGGTTCTAAGGTCTGATTTCAAACCTGATTGGTGAAGACTGGAGCGGTATGCCGTCGGTCAGCACCTTCGCGGTGGCCGTGTAATTCCCCACCTGGCGCCCGCCGGGCCACTCCGCCTCCAGCACGATTCGCTCTCGCGGCGCCAGCGTGCGGACCGCGAGGATTTCCTGAAAAGGCGAGTCCTCCAGGCGCCGCCAGACCTCGGCACCGCCGGGACCCGACACCGTGATGTCGAAGGTCACCTCCCGTCCCAGCAGGTAGAGCATCACCGGCCGACTGGTGGGATTGGCCAGCGCCACCCGGAAGGCGACCGGGGCGCCGGCCTTGACCGAGGCCGGCGCCTCCAATGTTACCGCGACAGAGTCGTTGACCATGGTGG
>DASWKS010000453.1:0-6497 GCA_036396495.1 Gemmatimonadales bacterium | reverse complement strand
CACCGTCCGCCCGTCCGCCCGTCCGCCCGCCCTTCCGTCCGTGCGTCCGTCCGTCAACGCCTGGAGCCCTCCCTGCGTACCTCTGACGTAAGCGACGCCGACCTCGCCCGGCAGGCTGCTGCCGGCGACGGTGATGCGTTTGGGGTGTTAGTGGAGCGCTATGGGCTGGGCGCCCGTCGGGTCGCTCGAGCGGTACTCGGGCCCGGAGATGACGCCGACGATGCGGTCCAGGATGGGTTCATCGCGGCCTGGCGGGCCATCGAGCGGTTCGATCCGGAGCGGTCGTTTCGGCCCTGGCTCATGCGGATCGTGTCCAACGCCGCGCTCGATCTGCTGCGGCGGCGCAAGGTGCGCCGGGCCACTGCGGTGCCCGATACGGTCGAGTCACCCGGGGTTTCACCCGACCGGGCGGCCGAGGGGGCGCTGCTGAGGGAGCGTCTCACGAGCGCGCTGGTGGAGCTGCCAGAACGCCAGCGGATCGCGGTGGTGCTGTTCGATGCCGAGGGCTACAGCCACGGGGATATCGCAGAGATTCTGGGGGTGCCGGTAGGGACGGTCCGGTCGTATGTGTTTCACGCGCGACGGGCGCTGCGACGAGCGTTGGGCGTCTTCCAGGAGGAGGAAGGATGAACCATCCCACACCATTTGACGGCGGGGCCGATCCCGAACTGGGTGCGGAGCTGCGGGAAGCCCTGGATGGACCGTCTCCGGACGGGTTCCTGGCCCGGGTGAAGTTGGCGGTGCTTCAGGCCGGCCGACGGGAGACCAGTTGGGATGTGCTGGCGCGCTGGTCACCGGCCGGCCTGGTCGCGGCCGTCGCGGCCGCCCTGCTGCTGTGGATGGTGCTGCGACCGGCCGAGCCCGCCGGTGACGTTGCCGGGCAGCTGATCGCCTCCGCGCCCGCGCGCATGGAGGTGGCGCCGGCCCAACCCGAAACCGACGTGTTGCTGACGTCGCTGTTGGAGGGACGATGATGCGCTCGCGAGTGGCGGCGGCCGGGCTGTTGTTGGCGGTCTTCGGGCTGGGCGCGGTCGCCGGCGGCGTGGGGATCACCGTCGCGGAGCACCGTGTCGAGCGGGGCGTGAAGGGCTCGCATGGGCGGGCCGGGTTTCTGGCCCGCCTCACCGATCAGCTGGATCTGAACCAATCTCAGCGAGACAGCATCTGTTCCATTCTCGAGCGGCATCGTCCGCTCATGGATTCCATGTGGGGGGACGTCCGGCCCCGCTTCGACTCGGTGCGCAGCGCGATGCGCCAGGAAATCCAGGGCCAGCTCAATCCCGAGCAGCAACTGCGCTACCAGGAAATGCTGCAGCGCAAGTTGCATGAGAATAAGGATCGGAGATGCCAGTGAAGGCGGCAGCAGCACGGTGGTGGTCCGGCCTCGCGTTGACGGCGCTGGCCGTGGGGCCGGCGTGGAGCCAGAGTCGGGTCACCCTGGACGAAGCGATCTCCCGGGCCCGGCGGGTGCAACCGGTGGTGATCCAGGCCGAGGGGCAGGTGCGGAACGCCGAAGCCCGGGTCCGAAGCGCGCGGGGGGCGTTCCTTCCCAACCTGACGCTGAGCGGGAACGGCCAGAGCTTCTTTTCCGAGCAGAACCGGGTCGATCCCCTCACCGGGCTTCCGGTGCTGAGCGGTGAGACCTCACAGAGCGCGTCCGGGTCCCTCAGTACCTCGATCGAGCTGTGGGACGGCTTGCGCCGGCCCAACGAGCTCAAGTCGGCCCGGGCCAGCACCGAAGCGGCCGAAGCCAACCTGCGCGACGCGTCGTTTCAGCAGGCGCTCACCACCACCAACCAGTTCCTGGACGCATTGGCCGCCCGGAAGCTGCTGGCGGTGCGCGAAGCCAGCGTCCGGCGGGCCGAGGAACAGCTCAAGACGTCGGTGGCGCGGCTCCAGGCCGGCGCCGCAATCCGGTCCGACTCGCTTCGGTCGCTGGTGGGCGTGGGCAACGCGCAGTTGCAGCTCCTGACGACCCAGGCCCAGCTGGCCACCGCCGAGGCCAATCTGGGGCGGCTGATCGGCGAATCCGGTCGGGTGGAGGCGGCCGACGACTCGGCGTTCTATCGGGTGATCACCGCGGTCGATGCCGACCAGCTGCTGGCCGAGGCGGTGGCCCGTTCGCCTCAGGTCGAAGCCGCCGATGCCAGCCTCCGGTCGGCCGGCGCCGCCCTGAGCGCGTCGCGCTCGCCCTACTGGCCCAGCCTGAATCTCTCGGCTAGTACCTCACTCAACGGCAATGAGGCGAGCGATTGGCGCTTCCGGCAACAGCGGCAGCTCACCCTCGGCCTGCAGTGGAGCATCTTCAACCGCTTCACCCGGGAGCAGAGCATCGCGACCAACCAGGTGAATGTCGATATCGCGCGCGCGACGCTGGAGGAATCCCGCCGAGGAGTGGTGGCCGATCTCACTCAGCGAGTGGCCGAGCTCGAGGCGGCCCGGCTCCGGATCGACATCACCCAGCGCAGCGTGGTGGCCGCGCAGGAAGACCTCCGGGTCCAGCAGGACCGCTACCGCCTGGGCGTCTCCACCATCCTCGACGTGCTGACCACCACCGAAGCGCTCGACCAGGCCGAGGTGGACGTGGTGAATGCCCGGTTCGACTATCTGCGGGCCAAGGCGGCCATCGAAGCCATCATCGGGAGGTCTTTGTGACGGTTGGGATCGGCACCACCGCCGAACGCATGGCGCGTCTGCCGGGGGACGTGCCCCGCGACGCAGTCATCGTGACTCGCAATCTCAAGCGGGAATACGAAATGGGCGCGGAAATCGTGCGCGCCCTCCGGGGAGTGGACGTCACCATTCGCCGCAACGAGTTCGTGGCGATCATGGGCCCGTCGGGCTCGGGGAAATCCACCCTGATGAACCTGATCGGCTGTCTCGATACGCCGACCGAGGGCGAATACTGGCTCAACGGCCATCGGGTGTCGGAGCTCAACGACAACGCCCTGGCCCGGATCCGGAACAAGGAAATCGGATTCGTCTTCCAGACCTTCAACCTGCTGCCCCGGGCCACGGCGCTGCAGAACGTCGAGCTGCCGATGGTCTATGCGGGGATGCCGTCCAAGCAGCGCCAGAAAGCGGCGCAGGAGGCGCTCCGAAGGGTGGGCCTGGCCGACCGGGTATCCCACCGGCCCAATGAGCTGTCGGGTGGTCAGCGGCAGCGGGTGGCGATCGCCCGCGCGCTGGTCAACCAGCCCAGCATCCTGCTGGCCGACGAACCGACCGGGAACCTCGATTCCAAGACGTCCGAGGAGATTCTGGGGTTGTTCGAGCAGCTGTACGACGAAGGCCAGACCATCATCCTGGTCACCCACGAACACGATATCGCGGCTCACGCCCGCCGGCAGGTCCATTTGAAGGACGGCCTGGTCGAGAGCGACCACAAGACGGAGAAGCTCGCCTGATGCGCACCCGATTGCTCCCGGCCTTGGCTCTGGCCCTCGCTTGCAGGGAAGAGGCCCCCGTGCCGGTCTACCAGGCCATTCCGGTCGAACGGCGCTCCATCACCGTCTCGGTGCGCGCGGCCGGAACCGTCCAACCGGACACGCTGGTCGAGGTGAAGTCCAAAGCCTCGGGCGAAATCCTCGACATCCGGGTGGAGACCGGCCAGCAGGTCAAACGGAGCGAGCTGCTGGTCCGGGTCGATCAGCGAACGGCCCGGAATGCGCTGTCGCAAGCGGAAGCGCAGCTGCAGGTGGCCCAGGCCCGGCTGGCCAACGCCGAGACCCAGAGGCGTCGTTCCGACGAGCTGTTCAAGTCGCGATCGATCACCGAGCAGGAGATGGAGACCGCGACTCTGGCCGTGGCCAACGCGCGGGCCGAGGTGGTGAACGGTCAGGTCGCGGTGGAAAACGCCCGCATCCGGATGGACGATACCGACGTGTTGGCCCCGATCACCGGGACGGTCATCTCCAAGAGCGTGGAACGGGGACAGGTCATCTCCTCGCCTTCCAGCGACGTGGGCGGTGGGACGGTCCTGCTCCGCATGGCCGACTTGACCCTGGTCCAGGTCCGCACCCTGGTCGATGAAACCGACATCGGCAAGGTGCAGCCCGGCCTCCGCTCCACCGTGACGGTGGACGCGTACCCCAATCAGCCGTTCCAGGGCGAGGTCCTCAAGATCGAGCCCCAGGCGGAGACGGCGCAGAACGTCACCATGTTCCCGGTGCTGGTCCGGATCGAGAACCGCAACGGACTGCTCAAACCGGGGATGAACGCGGATGTCGAGATCCACGTGGGCCAGCGGGACAGCGTCCTGGCCGTGCCTAACGCGGCGCTCCGAACCGAGCGGGACGTCAGCTCCGCAGCCCAAGTGCTGGAGATCGCTCCGGAGCAGCTCCAGGACCTGATGCAGCAGGCCGCCGCCCAGCGCGACTCGGCCCAGCGGGAACGCCTGGCTCAGCGAGGCGACTCCGCCCGGGGCGGCTCATCGGTGGCGCCCGCGTCCGCGCCGCCCCAGTCGGCTCGGCCGGCGACCGGGGGCGGGGCCACCATGACCACCCCCGACGGCCGCACCGTGCAGTTGCCGGCCGGCGTGACCGAAGCCGAGGTCCGGGCCCTGTTCCAGAAACGGTTTTCCGGGGGCCAGCTCTCGGCCGACGAGCAGGCGAAGCTGCGCCAGGTCATGTCGGCGATGGGCGGCGGCCGGCGGCCCGGTGCGGCGGGGGCCGCAGCGGGAGCCCGGCGCGCCGGCGGCACCGACTACCAGTTCGGCGGGAACTACATCGTGTTCGTGCGACGGGGCGGCGAAACTCGCCCGGTCCACGTCCGGACCGGGCTGACCGATCTGGACTACTCCGAGATCGTCTGGGGCCTGGAGCTCAGCGATTCGGTCATCGTCCTGCCGAGCGCCAGCCTGGTGCAGTCGCAGGAGGAGTTCCGGAACCGGATAGGCCAGAGAATGAGTGGTGGCGTGCCGGGGATGCGGCAGGATCAGCAGCCGGCGCCGACCACCCAGGCGCGGCCCCAGGGAGGCGGCCGGCCATGATCATCGGCGAGATCGTCAAGGTCGCCTTTCAGAGCATCCGGGCCAACAAGCTGCGGGCCTCGCTCACCATGCTGGGCGTGATCATCGGCGTCGCGGCCGTGATCACCGTGGTGGCGCTGTCGACCGGGGCGCAGAAAGCGGTCGAAGAGCGGATCCAGGCCCTGGGCGCCAACCTGCTCAGTATCTATCCGGGCCAGTCGTTCTTCGGCGGCCGGGCCAGCGAGCAGCGGGTGAGCCTCACCACCGATGACGCCGAGGCGCTGGAGCGCGACGGCCATCTGTTCGAAGGCGTCCTGCCCGAGATGCAGCGCAGCTTTCAGGTGGAGCTGGCCGGCCGAAACGCCAACCTCAACATCGTCGGCACCACGGCCAACTTCGACGAGGTTCGCAACTTCCAGCTGACCCACGGGCATTTCTTCACCGAAGGCGATGACGGGGCCCGGCAGCGGTATGCGGTGCTGGGCGCCCAGGTACCCATCATCTTCGACGCCAATCCGGTCTCGATGATCGGCCAGACCCTCCAGATCCGGGGACAGTCGTTCGAGATCATCGGCATTCTGGAAGCCAAAGGCTCGCAGGGCGGCTTCAACAATCCCGACGAGCAGATCGTGATCCCGCTCAAGACGGCCCAGTTCCGGATCTTCGGCAGCGACCGGCTGCGGTCCATCAGCGTGGCGATCAAGGACGATGTGCCGCTGGAGCAGGGCATGGTCGACATCGAGCGGGTCATGCGGCGGGAGCACAAGATCCGGCCCGGCGGCGAGAATGACTTCCAGATCCGGAACCAGCAGGAGATCCTCGCCACCCAGCAGCAGACCACCCAGACCTTCGGGGTCCTGTTGGCCAGCATCGCGATCGTGTCGCTGGTGGTGGGGGGGATCGGCATCATGAACATCATGCTGGTCTCGGTCACCGAGCGCACCCGCGAGATCGGCATCCGAAAGGCGCTGGGCGCCACCCGGTCCAACATCATGTTCCAGTTCCTGATCGAGTCGCTGGTGCTCTGCCTGGCGGGCGGCGGGCTGGGGATCGCGCTGGGTGCCGGGGCCTCGACCATCCTCTCGGCCAGGTTTGGCTGGAATACCCTGGTCGATCCCCGGGCCGTGCTGGTGGCGTTCCTCTTCAGCGCCGCGGTCGGACTGGCATTCGGTCTGTGGCCGGCTCGGCGGGCGGCGACCCTGAATACGATCGACGCATTGCGGTACGAATAGGCCGGCGGGCAGGCGGTCCGGCGGGCGGGCGGACGGTTGTGAGAAGGCCGGGCCGCGGAATCTGGTTCACTTTTGGGCCGCTCGCCGGCCCGCCTGCCCCCCCGCCCGCCAGGGAGTAGATTGTCTCCCCCATGCCCCACACCGTCATCCTCGGTACCGGTCACGCGGTGCCCCAACGGATCGTCACCAACGATGATCTGGCCCGCCAGATCGACACCTCTGACGAGTGGATCCGGGAGCGAACCGGCATTCGGGAACGGCACTGGATAACACCGGGTGAGACCGGCGTTTCGCTT
>DASWKS010000452.1:0-10068 GCA_036396495.1 Gemmatimonadales bacterium | reverse complement strand
CCTGCTGCACTCCGAAGGCCTGGAACGGCACCACCGCCAGACCAGCTTCCTCCAGCAGCAGCTTCCGGATGTCGTCGTTGGTGGCGACCACCCGCCCGCCGAAGGTCTTTCCCACCAGATCGAGTCCCAGGGCAAGATAGATGGCGCCCTGCGGTCGGACGCAGTCGACCGGATAGCCGGCCTGGCGCAGGGCGGTGAAGCCCTGATGCAGCGCGTTCAGCCGTGCCAGGATGCCGGCATCCATCCGTTCCCGAAACGACCGGATCGCGGTGGCATCACGGAGAAAGCGAGACGTGGCCACCTGCTCCGGCCGAGGGGCCCAGGCGCCCACATGGCCCAGGAAGTCGCGCATCCGGGCCGCCACCGCGGGGGCGGCGAAGGCCCAACCCACCCGGAGCCCGGTCGCGGCGAAGGCCTTGGAAATGCCATCGAGCGCGATGACCCACGGGGCCGATGCGGGGACCAGCGCCACCGGGTGGGCGTGCTGGGCTCCGAACACCAGTGAGCCGTACACCTGATCCCAGAGGAGGAAGAGGGCTTTTCTGCCCTGCGACTGCCGGCGCAGGTTTTCTTCGACCACCGCCTCGGTGATGCGGGCCAGCTCGGCCGGATCCATCATGGTTCCGGTGGGATTGGCGGGGGAACAGAGGCAGACCATGGCGGCCTGGTCCAGGTGGGGGGCGATCTCTTCCAACGTTGGATGGAAGCCTCGTTCCCGCTCGGCCGCGATCACCGCAGCGCGTCCGCCGGTGAGCCAGACGTAGTGATTCACATTCCACGACGGGACGCCGTAGACCACCACGTCGCCGGGATCAACCACCACCCGGAACGCCGCGTAGAGCACCGGCCGCACGCCGGCGGCGATCAGCACCGACTCGATCGGATAGCGGACCCCGTTGGTGTCAGCGGTCCACTCCACCACGGCCTCGCGCAGCGGCAGAATCCCGTCGGAGGGCGGATAGTTGGTCTCGCCCGCCGCGAGCGCCTGGTGGGTTGCCGCCAGCAGCTCCGGCGGAATGGGGAAGTGCTTGGGGTCGAAGTCACCCACCGTGAGGTTGCAGACCGACCGCCCGGAGGAGATCAGCCGCCGGACCTCGGCCGCGATGCGGAGGACCTCCGAGCCCGTCATCCCCCGGACCAGTTCCGACAGCGACTGCTCCAGATCCGGAGCGGTGGTGAAGTCGGGGACGACGACCTGGCTCGTAGGCGGGACTGACGAAGCGGCGACGGTCATGGCGTCCGGTCCGGATAAAGGTTTCGTGAAATCTCCCCGAAATGTAGTCGAGAAAGGCGGTCTTTCCGGGGGCCGCGGCTATCTTGAGAGGAACCAACCGTTCTCGAGGGAGACGTCATGCGGTCACTCGTACTCGCCATCGCGCTCGCCGCCGGCGCCACTCCGGTGGCGGCCCAGGCCCACCCATCCCGGGAGATGCCGCATCGGGAAGGGATGGGTCAAGGGATGGGTCAGGGCATGATGGGTGGTGGAATCCTGAAGTCGATCATGCCCTTCGCCCCCGATGCCCTGCTCAAGCACGGCGATCATCTCGGGCTCACCGCCGACCAGGTGGCGAAGCTCACCCAGCTCCGAGACCAGTCGGCCGCAGCCATCAAAGAGGGGCACCAGCCGGCCCATGCCGCGCACATGAGTCTCAATCAGGCGCTCACGGATACGCCCGACGACACCACCGCCATTCGCGAGTTCTTCCTGGCGCATCACACGGCGGAAGGGAACATGGAGTGGATCCGCGCCAGCGCGGCGTTCCAGGCGCGGGCGGTGCTGACCGCCGAGCAGCGGACGATGGTCGAGTCGATGGCCAAGCAAGCCAAGGCCCACGACCATTGATCGCGAGGGTTTACCCGAGCCGGAACGGCAGCGACCGGGGGCGCTGACCGGTGGCCCGAGCCACCGCGTTCGCCAGCGCTGGAGCGAGCGGCGGCACCGCCGGCTCGCCCAGACCGCTTGGATTGGTGTCGGTCTCCACGAACCAGGTCTCGATCACCGGTGGCGCTTCGTTGATCCGCAGGATGGGGTAGCCATCGAAGTTGCGCTGCTCCACGCCCCCACCCGCGATGGTGACCCGCTCCCGGGTGGCTGCTGAGAGGGCCTGGATGATGCCGCCCTCGAGCTGGGCCCGGGCACCGCTGGGATTCATCACCGGACCGCAGTCGGCCGCGCAGACGATCCGTTCGATCTTCACCGCCCGGTTCAAGACCGACACCTCCACCACTTCGGCCGCATAACTCAGGTGGTCGAAGCCACAAGCGACGCCCCGGAAACGCCCTGGCGGCACGGGACTGTTCCATCCGGCCTTCTCCGCCGCCAGACGCAGCACTGCTTTGAGCCGCTCGGGACTGAAGGGAAAATCGCGGCTGCCGATCCCGGGTCGTTCCACCGGCACGCGGTCGATCAGCGCGAGGCGGTATTCCACCGGGTCCTTCCCCGCGGCTTGCGCCAACTCGTCGATGAAGCTCTCAACCGCGAACGTGGTATGGGTGGTGTGGACCGCGCGCCACCAGCCCCGCGGCACGCCGGAGTCGAGCAGGGTGTACTCGAGCGAACGATTCGGCACCCGATACGACATGTTCCCTGCCCCATCGCCTTCGCTGCCGCCGAAGCCGCCGCCCCGAGCCGGCCCGAAGGTCGCATCGATGGCGGCGGACGACATCCGATGCCGCCAGGCCACCGGATAGCCGTCGGCGCCGAGCGATGCCTCGATCCGGTGCATGGCACAGGGACGGTAGAAGTCATGCCGCAGGTCATCTTCCCGGGTCCACACCACTTTCACCGGCCGTCGAGCCTTCTGAGACACGAGGGCCGCTTCCACCGTGAAATCCGGGTTGATGCGGCGGCCGAAGCCACCACCCAGCAGCGTGACGTGGAGTTTCACGTTCCTCCCCGGAATCCCCAGCGCCTGCGCCACCGACCCGGCGGCCCAGTCGGGGAACTGGGTGGGCGACCAGATCTCGGCGGTGTTCCCGTCGACTGAGGCCGTGCAGTTCATCGGCTCCATGGTCGCGTGCGAGAGAAACGGCGCTTCGAACTCGGCCGCGTAGACCTTCGCGGCACCGGCGAGGACCGCGTCCGGATCGCCCACCTGGTTCACCACTTCCTTGCCGGTGGCCTGCAGCGCCTGGCGCATGAAGGTCTGGTACCCCGCGGTGTTTTCCGCGGCGTGGGGGCCCGGGTTCCATTCGACCTTGAGCGCGCGTCGCCCTTCGAGGGCGGCCCAGGTGTTGTCGGCCAGGACCGCAATACCGGCATGGACTTTCACATTCTCGACCGCGGTCACCTCCACCACGTCCCGCACCCCGGTCACGGCCTTCGCGGCCGCGGCATCAAAGGACTTGACGGTCGCGCCGAAGACCGGGGCGCGTTCGATCACGGCGTAGGTCATCCCGGGGATCTTGACGTCGAGGCCGTATTGCGCCCGCCCATGGGTCACATCCGGCAGATCGATGCCGCGGCGGTCTTTCCCCAGGATCCTCCAGTCGCTCCTGGGCTTGAGGGTGACGCTCGAGGGGATCGGCTGGGAGGCAGCGGCGGTGGCGAGCTCTCCAAACCGGGCCCGGCGGCGACTGCCGCGGTGCACCACCACCGAGGGTTCGGTGCTGCATTCGGCCGGGGGAACGCCCCACTGGGCGGCCGCGGCCGCGATCAGCATCGACCGCATTGCCGCCCCGCTTTCACGCAGGGTCCGGTAGCTGCCGCGAACGCTGCCACTGCCGCCGGTCCCCTGATTACCGTAGCGGCCGTCGAGATCGGCCTGGACCACCCTGACCCGCTCCCAGTCGGCGTCGAGCTCCTCGGCCACCAACATCGCCAGGCTGGTCCGCACGCCCTGTCCCATTTCCGATTTGGCGACGGTGATCGTGATGCTGTCATCGGGATCGAGCTTGACCCAGACATCGGGTCGCGGCCCGGCACTCTGTCCCCCGATCAGGCCGCAGGCCGACTCGAAGGGCACGCCGAGCAACAGTCCGCCGCCCACGGCGGATACCCGCAGAAAGTCGCGCCGGGTGAAGGGGATGGCGGCCATGGCTATCTCCCCGCCTTGATCTCGGCGGCGCGTTGCACCGCTTGACGAATCCGCAGGTAGGTGCCGCAACGACACAGGTTGCCGGCCATGAACGAGTCGATCTCTTCAGCCGAAGGACGGGGGCTCCGCTCGAGGAGTGCGGCCGCGCTCATCAGCTGGCCGGCCTGGCAGTAGCCGCACTGGGGGACGTTCACCTCGGCCCACGCCTGCTGGACCGGATGATCCCGGTCGTTCTGGGCCAGTCCTTCGATGGTGCGGACCGCCTTGCCTTCGGCCGCGGAAACCGGCGTGGAGCAGGAACGGATGGGGTTGCCGTCGAGGTGCACGGTGCAGGCGCCGCAGAGGGCCATCCCGCAGCCGTACTTGGTACCGGTCAATCCCAGCACATCACGCAGGACCCACAGCAGCGGCATGGCGGGGGGGACGTCGACGTCGCGGGCAACGCCGTTGATGGTGAGTTTCATGGCGATGAACAGTATATCACGGTTGTTTCCTGCGCTTGCCCGGCGGCGGGCGCTGCGCCAGGATTCAGCCCCCATGACACTCCACCTTGCGGCGCTGCTCGACCGGCATGCGCAATCCCGCTCGGACCACACCGCGGTGGTGTTCGGAAACCAGCGGCTCAGCTTCCGGGAGTTGCACTCGCTGGTCGGGCGGGTGGGACACAGCTTGCTTTCCCTGGGGCTCCGAGCCGGCGACAAAGTCGCCTTGCTGCTGCCCAACTGCCTGGAGCAACTCGGGGTCTACTGGGCCTCGGCCCGGTTGGGGATCGTCACCGTTCCCTTGAGTCCATTGCTTCGTGGCAGCGGGCTGGCCGCGCTGGTTCGAGATTGCGACGCACGGGCGGTCATCTCGACCGGAGAGCTGAGGCCGGTGCTGGACGCGGTACGGGCGGATCTCTCCCACATTCCCGCCGACAATTGGCTGATGGTCGGCGACTCGGACTCTCCCGGCTATCGCAGCCTCAGCCGGCTGATGCAGGGAATGTCGGCGGGCCCGCTGCCCCTGCCATCGCTCACCGGTGAAGAGCCCTTCAATATCATCTATAGCAGCGGCACCACCGGCCAACCCAAGGGAATCGTGCTGCCACACCGGGTGCGCGCCACCTACGGCCTGCTGTTCGCCGCCGCATTCCGGATCGCACCGGAAAGCGTGGTGTTGCACGCGGGGTCACTGGTCTTCAATGGTGCCTTCGTGACATTGATGCCGGCCTGCCTGATGGGTTGCACCTATGTGCTGGAGCCCCGCTTCGACCCCGACGGTTTTCTCGAGACCATCGAGCGGGAGGGAGTCACCCACGCCATGATGGTCCCCTCCCAGATCGTGGCGCTCATGCAGTCGTCCCGGTGGCAAGCGACTGACTTGAGCTCGCTCCGGATGATCTGCTCGGTGGGCGCTCCCTTCCACCGGGAGCACAAGGACCGGTTTGCCCAGCGGCTTCCCGGTGTGTTTCACGAGCTGTACGGACTGACCGAGGGGTTCGTCACCATTCTCGACCGCGACGACTTCGCCCGAAGACCGGATTCGGTCGGAATCGCACCCCCGCTCTTCGAGATGCGGATCGTAGACGATCAGGGGCGAGACGTTCCCCCAGGGCAGGTCGGAGAGATCGCCGGCCGCGGTCCCATTCTCATGAGCGGGTATTACAAGCGTCCCGACCTGACCAGCCAGGCCATCCGGGACGGATGGCTCCTGAGCGGCGACTTGGGATACCGGGACGACGCAGGCTTTCTCTACCTGGTGGATCGCAAGAAGGATCTGATCATCTCAGGCGGCGTCAACGTCTTCCCCAAGGACATCGAGGAGGTCGCGGTGCGGCACCCCGGCGTGAGGGAAGTCGCCGTGTTCGGTGTGCCCGACTCCAAGTGGGGTGAGGCCCCAGTAGCAGCCGTCATTCTGCGCGAGGCCGGAGTGGTGTCCGCCGAGGTACTGCGGGACTGGATCAATGACCGGGTGGAGGCACGCTACCAGCAGGTGCGCGAGGTATTGCTGTTGGAAGATTTTCCCCGCAGCTCGGCCGGCAAGACCCTCAAACGGGTCATGCGGGAACAATTCTGGGCCGGTCAGGGGAGCAAGATTTGACGCCGCCCCAGGAGCTGATGCTGGCGGCAGGCCAGGTGCGGCTCAACGTGCTCGATTATGCCGGCAACTCGCCGCCGCTGATTCTCCTGCACGGCCTCTCGGCCAACGGGCACCATTTTGACGGGTTAGCCGCGGCCGGATTGGCTCCCGGGCACCGGCTGATCGCACCCGATCTCCGGGGAAGAGGCCGAAGCGACAAGCCGGCGGCAGGATATGGCATGGCCGATCACGCGGCCGATATCCTGGGACTGCTGGATCAACTCAGGATCGATCGCGCCACGGTGGGCGGGCACTCCTTCGGGGCGCTGTTGAGTCTCTACCTGGCATCCCAGCACCCTGACCGGGTCACCCGAGTGGTCATGCTCGATGCCGCAGCCACGCTGCACCACGACGTGCGGGCCCTGATCGCGCCCTCGCTGGCGCGACTGGCCCAGCGCTACCCATCGGCCGATGCCTACATCGCCCTGGTGCGGTCCATGCCGTTCCTGGGCGGATTCTGGCATCCGCTGCTCGAGGGAGCGTTCCGGGCCGAGCTGGAGCCCTTGCCCGATGGACAAGTGGCGGTGCGGACCAGCGCGGGGGCCATCGCCGAAGCACTGGATCGGGCGCTGGGGGAGCCGTGGGAGGATCACGTGGCGCGGGTGAACCAGCCGATGCTGCTGGTCCGCGCCCCGGAAGGCTATGGACCGCCCGGGACGCCGCCGATTCTCCCGGAAGACGACGCCCGCGCGACGGTCCGAGCTCTGCGTCACTGCCGGTACGTGGAGACCACCGGGAATCATCTCACGATGCTATTTGGCGAGAACGGGCGCCGGACGGCGGAGGCCATTCTGGAGTTTCTCAACTAGTCGCTCGGCGCCAGTCAGCGCCATCGCAGCTCCCATTCACAGAACGCGTCGCCTTCCAGCTCACACCGCACGTGCCGAACCGACGGTTCCGAGCCGCCCGCGATCGTGAGGGCACTCTGGAGGCCCCCGGTCTGCCGGCGGCAGAAGAGCCGGTCGGTGGGTGGGAACCCGACCAGACGCAGCACCGCCCGGTCAGGTCCCTCCTCCACGACTTCCATGTCACCGGGATGATAGAACAGGCGAAAGAGCGAAACACTCTGGGTGAGAAACTGGAGCGGCGACTCCTTCTGGAGAATGCCGCCGTAGAGCCGCTTACCCCCCGACGCAATAGAGAACGCACCGGCCCGCTCGATCCAGCCCGGATCCCTGCTCGCCAATTCGGCGTCGGCCGAGCGCCACAGGCGAAGCAGCAGTGGAAAAGGCGCTTCCGACGTCGGAGTGAGGCCTCGAATGGCCTTGCGATCGGCCGGGCCGAGCCCGCGCAGGACTCGATCGTGCAGAGCCGGGCCGCCTGCTTCCCGAAGGAACTCGAGCGTGGCGACGAAGGTCGATCCCTTGGCGACCGGACCGGTGAGGCGGGTCATTCTCCGAGCCCCTGCAACGCGCCCCGATCCACCTTGCCCGACCCCAACCGGGGCAAGGCGGGCAACAGGACGACCGATTTGGGAACCTTGTAACCGGCCAGCCTTTGGCGGGCATGTTCCACGACGGTGGCCTCGGCCAACCGGCTCCCCGCCCGTGGGACCACGAAGGCACGGCCGACCTCGCCCCACCGGGCGTCGGGAACGCCGATCACCGCCACCTCGACCACGCCGGGATGGTCCGCCAGAGCAGCTTCGACTTCGGCCGGAAAGACATTCTCGCCGCCGGAGATGAACATCTCCTTGCGCCGCCCGCAGATCCGATAGCATCCGTCGCTGCTGCGCTGAGCCAGATCGCCAGTGCGAAGCCATCCATCGGCGGTGAAGGCTTCCGCGCTGCGGGCTGGATCGTGCAGATACCCCGAGAAGACCTGCGGCCCTCGAAGCTGCAGCTCACCGGGCTCGCCTTCCCCGACCGGGGAGTCGTCCTCGTGCACCAGCCGCATCGAGAGGAAGAGCATCGGCCGACCGACCCAGCCGGGCCGGCGCCGGGCCTCGTCGTCAGACGCCACGAAGCAGTTGGGGCCGCACTCGGTCAGACCATAGCCTTCCCGCAGGCCATAGCCGGCGGCGCGGACCCGCTCCTGCACCGACAGGGGACAGGGGGCGCCGCCGGCCCAGAACGCGCGCAGCGAAGGGACCGGCCGCCCCCACTCGGAACATTCGAGCAGCATCACCAGCTGGGTCGGGACCGTGAGGGCCACGGTGCATCCCTCTTCCGCCATCCCGACCAGAAACTCCGAGGGCTCGAACTTCTCGAACAGCACCACCCGGCCGCCACGGTGCCACACCGGAAGCGCGAACACGTTCCAGCCCCCGGTGTGAAAGAACGGGGTGGAGATGGGTCCGACATCGGCCGCGGTCAGTTCCCAGGCAGTCGCCGTCGCGACCGCGTTGTAGAACAGCTGCCGGTGAGGCAGGACGGCGCCCTTGGGTTTCCCCGTGGTGCCGCTGGTATAGAGAACCAGAGCCGGCGTTTCCGGCTCGATCGACACCGACCTGGCCTCATCGTCAGTCAAGAGTCGGGTGGCCGCATCCAGGTCCACGACTCGCGGCGGCCGGTCCAGACCGGCGCTCGCCGCTTCCAGAGTGGTCCGAAAGGTTCCCTCGTACACCAGCAGGGCAACCTCGGCATTGTGAAGAATGGGGCTCAATTCGGCGGCGGGAAGCCGCCAATTGAGCGGTACCAGCGCCGCCCCCAGCCGGTGGCACGCGAAGAGCAGTGCCACGACTTCGGGCCGGTTCCCCGCCAGCACCGCAACCCGATGGCCCAGCTCCACGCCGAGGTTCGAGAGCAGTCCGGTCCAGCGACTGATCGCGCGATCGAGCTCGCGGTAACTCTGCCGGAGATCACGGGCCCGGTCGACCAGGGCAATCCGGTCGGGGGCGTAGCCGGCCCAGTCTCGGATCGGATCGGGCCGCACCGGAAACAGGATGCGACCGTTCATCGCTTCGAAGGTCCCTGCAACCGGTGCGACAGGAGAAACCGGATCATTTCCGCGGACGCATCCGGCCCCGCCGGGTCGGTCCAGGTGCCGTCGGGCGATCCGCCGGACCAGGCATGTGCCAGCCCCTCGATGATCCACTGTTCCACCAGCGCGGGCCCGTCGGCGGTCAGCCACACCGTCCGGGTCACTTCTCGCCCACCTGAGGTGAAGCCATCGGTTTCGGGTGGTGCAGGGCCCGATCCCGCCATCACCGCCAGGGTGACGAACTGCTCCGATATGCGCTGGGCGTTCCCGGCGTTGACGGCAGGGTCGAGCTGACCCTGCACGACCATGATGGGTACGGCGCGAGCTCGATCCCCCATCGCCGCATGGGCCTCACGGGCCAGCTCGCCGGGCGGGGATCCTTCGCCCTTCATCGCCGTCAGAGCCGAGGCGAGGTTCTCCGCGGCCCTATATCCGATGCCGGAATGCACTCCGAGCGCGGTGTAGATCTCGGGATACGCAATCGCGGTCAGCACCGCCATGGCTCCACCGGCCGAGACGCCCACGAGATAGATCCGGCCGGAGTCGACCGGGTACTCCGCCATCACCCGCCGGGTCAGGTACGCGACCAGGGCCGGTTCACCGGAATCTCTCCCCTGGTGGGCGGGCAGAAACCAGTTCCAGCACTTCTGCGGGTTGGCCTCGATCGGCTGCTCCGGATACAGCACCAGCATGCCCTGCCGCTCCGCGTGCTGATTGAATCGGGTACCCCGTGCGATATCCGCGGCGTCCTGGGTGCATCCGTGGAGCACGACCAGCAGGGGCAGCGGGTCTCCCCCGTCGGTCCGGCCTGGAACGAAAAGGCGATACCGGCGGCGGCCCAGGCCGGTCTCGACCACATGCTCAGTGAAGGTGGCCGTGTCGAGGGCGGGCGGGGGGAGGTCCACTAAAAAGGCCAGTTCCTGGTTCCGGGTTCCGGGTTCCGAGTGCAGTGCACGGTGCGGTGCTTGAGTGCCCGGTGCCTGGTGCG
>DASWKS010000451.1:0-9956 GCA_036396495.1 Gemmatimonadales bacterium | reverse complement strand
CAGCGGAGCTCACGACCGCGTACCGGGCAGAGATCGCGTCCGATCCGGACCGCAATCAGAATTCGACCTTCAACCTGCACCCGGTAATTGCCGGGAAGGGTCCTGAAGCGCCTCGAAGCACGCAAGTCACCATCTGGCTCGCGGCAGTGTCGGTCGTCGTGCTGCTCATCACCTGTGCCAACGTGGCCAATCTGCTCCTGGCCCGTGGCGCCCGGCGACAGCGCGAGATCGCCGTGCGCCTGGCGCTGGGAAGTCGACGGAGAAGGCTGGTAGCCGAGCTCCTGCTGGAGGTAATCATCCTCGCAGTGGCGGGCGGCGTGCTGGCGCTCCTGGTGGCCTATTGGGGCGGGGCCGCTATCCGCAGCTTCCTCCTTCCCGACATCGATTGGGTGGGTTCCCCACTGGACGGCCGAGTGGCGGCAGTCACCTGGCTGGCCACGCTGCTCACCATCGTGGTCGCCGGCCTGGTTCCAGCCATTCACGGCAGCCGGCCCGATCTGAACCAATCGCTCAAGTCCGGCTCGCAGGCATCCGGTCGCGATCCCCGCCAGGCCCGGTTGCGCCGGACCCTGCTGGTGGCTCAGACGGCCCTTTCGGTGGTGTTGCTGATGGGCGCCGGCCTCTTCGTCCAGAGCCTTCGCAACGTGGTGGACCTGGACTTCGGCTTCGAACCGCGCGGGTTACTGGTGGCGACCGCGGATGTCGCCGGATCGGGCCTGACTCGAGAGCAGCGCGCCCAGCTGGCGACCCGGCTCCTGGAGGAAGTCCGCCGGTTCCCCGGCGTCACATCGGCCAGCCTTGGGATGGCCATCCCGTTCCAGACCCGCTACTCGACCAGGCTGCGCCTGCCCGACCGAGACAGCGTGCCCCGGCTGCCAACCGGGAACCCGAGCTACAACGTCATCTCGCCGGAGTTCTTTGCGACAACCGGGATGCGGTTGGTGGTGGGCCGGACCTTCTCCGCCACCGATGCCGAGGGCAGCGCTCCCGTCATGATCGTGAACGAAACCATGGCGCGAACCTACTGGCCTGGGGAACCGGCCGTGGGTCACTGCGTGATGATCGGCGATGATTCGGTGCCGCCCTGCGCTGAAGTCGTGGGGGTGGTGGAGGATTCGCGGCGCGCCGAGCTGCGGGAGGATCCCATCATGCAGTACTTCGTCCCGGTGACCCAGGCGTCGGGGCTGGGGATGTCCTTCGACCGGACCCTGTATCTCAAGGTGGCCGGGAGCACGGACCAGATGGTCGAGCCCATTCGGCGCGCCATGATCAGCGCCGCCCCCGAGGTAGCCTGGGCCAACGTGACACCGATGGAGTCGTTCCTGGAGCCACACCTGCAGCCGTGGCGGCTGGGCGCCTCCATGTTCGGCATCTTCGGGTTGCTCGCGTTGATCGTGGCCGCGGTAGGCCTCTACGGGGTGATGGCCTACTCGGTGGCGACCCGTACCCGCGAGTTCGGAGTGCGGGGCGCACTGGGCGCGAGCGCGGGCACCATTGCCGGGCAGGTGCTCAGCGAAGGACTGCGCCTGACGTTGCTGGGGCTGGTGATCGGAGGGGTGGCGGCACTGGGTGGAGCCGGACTGATCGCGTCGCTGCTGTTCGACACCTCACCCCGAGATCCCGTGGTCTTCGCCACGGTGACGGGGGCACTGCTGCTGGCGGCGGGGGTGGCCAGCCTGCTGCCTGCGGTGCGCGCGGCGAGAATTGCCCCGGCGGATGCCCTGAGGACGGAGTAGCAGCCTATTGACGATTGACGATTGTCGATTGCGGGGAGCGACGATCGCTGATAGCAATCGTCAATCGTCAATCGTCAATGATCAGAAGTCAGTTGTCGGAAGGGAGAACCGGTCGTTCGCTGGCCTGACGCGCCATTTCCTTGATCGGCTCCGATAAATGGTCGCCGTAATGCAGGAGGTAGACACCTCGCGACCGCCGCGCCAGCAGGAACGCAAGGAATGGCGTATCTGCCTTCTGGGCGTTGCACTCGGAACAGGCCAGCACCAGGTTGTCGGGCCGGTCGTACGCCGTCTGCCCCCGGCGAGGCCGCACATGATCGAGCGTGATCCGCTCCGGCCTGGTCTTGTTGCCGCAGTAGGCGCACACCGGGCCGTGCTGTTCCAGCAACCACTCGCGATGCTTTGAATAGGATCGACCGCCGGACTTGCGGAGCACAGATGAAGCGGAAGTGGTACGACCGTTACTGAGGCCGTTGCGGTGGCGCTTGCGGTGGCCGTTACCGTTACCGTTGCCGTTACTTGAACCGTTGGAACTACTAGACACAAACATCCAGTTTGAGAGTCAAAGCCGTCCGGCCTGATTGCCGGGTTGTGGCTTACAGACATCAAAAGTAGTGCCTGAAACCCTTCTAGGCTAGGCACACCATCAGACTCCCTTGTAAAACAACGACTTACAGATTCCGGTCAACACTGGCCTGGCCGATTATCGGCCACCAGAAGCAGCGATCCGCGAACCAGATTGAGAGGTTACTTTTCTTTCCCGTCAGCGCGCGACGCCTCGATCCCTCACCAATCGATCTCTGCCGCGGAGGCGGACCTGACCACCTTTCCTGTGCCCCCGGCCGCTCCCGACGCACCCATTCACGAAACTGCCTGGCTCTCCATCAATGCGATCCGCGTCCTTGCGATGGAAGCCGTGGAGCAGGCCCAGTCGGGCCACCCGGGCACGCCCATGGCCCTGGCGCCGGCCGCCTATGTCCTCTGGACCCGGCACCTCAAACATCATCCCGCCGCGCCGCGCTGGGCTGATCGGGATCGCTTCGTGCTGTCCTGTGGTCACGCCTCGATGCTCCTGTACGGGTTGCTGCATCTCACCGGCTATGACCTGCCGATCGAGGAGATCCGGGCCTTTCGTCAGTGGGGCTCCCTGACGCCGGGCCATCCGGAACGCGGTCACACCCCCGGAGTAGAGACCACCACCGGCCCGCTGGGTCAGGGCTTCGGCAACGCGGTGGGGATGGCGCTCGCCGAACGGTTGCTGGCCGATCGATTCAATCGGCCGGGACACGAGGTCGTGGATCACCATACCTGGGTGTTCGCCAGCGATGGGGACATGATGGAGGGGGTTGCGAGCGAGGCGGCGTCGCTGGCCGGCCACCTGGGCCTGGGCCGCTTGACGGTGCTCTACGACGACAACCGGATCACTATCGACGGCTCCACCGCCCTCTCGTTTTCGGAAGACGTGGGCCAGCGCTACGAGGCCTACGGCTGGCAGGTGCAACACCTGCCCGACGGCAACGATCTCGATGCTATCGATCGCGCGCTCGCCACGGCCGCAGCCGAAACCACCCGCCCCTCGCTCATCGTACTGCGCACCGTGATCGGGGACCCCGCTCCCACCCGGAAGAACACCGCCAAAGCCCACGGGGAGCCGCTCGGCAAGGACGAAGTGGCCGCCACCAAGCGGATCCTGGGCTGGCCCTCGCAGCCTTTCTACGTGCCCGATGAGGCTCTGGCTGACATGCGCTCGTGCCTTGACCGGGGCGCGGCCTGGCAGCGCGACTGGGACGAACGGTTCGCCGCTTACGCGAATGCCTACCCTGAGCAGGCAATCCAGTTCCGCGACACCATGGCCGGGCAACTGCCGTCGAACTGGGACGAACGACTCCCAGCCTTTCCAGCGGAGGGCGGGCTGGCGACCCGCCAGGCCTCGCAGCAGATCCTGAGCGCGCTGGTGCAGTCGGTTCCGGCGCTGGCCGGCGGCTCCGCCGACCTGGCCGGGAGCACCGGTGTCAACCTCAAGCACGGTGGAGAATTCACCGCGGCCACGGTGGGACGGACCTTCCACTGGGGCGTCCGGGAGCATGCGATGGGCGCGGTGATGAACGGCCTGGCTGCTCATGGAGGAGTGCGCCCCTATGGCAGCACCTTCCTCTGCTTCGCCGATTATATGAAGCCCTCGATCCGGCTCGCGGCGCTCATGGGCCTGCCGGTGATCTACCTCTTCACCCACGACTCCATTGGCCTGGGAGAAGATGGGCCCACCCATCAGCCGATCGAGCACCTCACCATGCTCCGGTCGATTCCCAACCTCACCCTGATCCGGCCGGCCGACGCCGCGGAGACCGCCGAGGCCTGGCGCATGGCACTGGAGAAGCACACCGGACCGACCGCGATCGTCCTGACTCGACAGAAGCTGCCCTTGCTCGATCATACCAGGCTGGCCGGCGCCACAGGCGCCCGCCGCGGCGGTTACGTTCTATACGAGCCGCTCGGTGGTCCCCAGGCGATTGTGATCGCGACCGGGTCGGAGGTCCACATCGCGCTCGAGGCCGCCCGGGAGCTGGGCCGGGACAGGGTCCGGGTACGGGTAGTGTCCCTCCCGGCGTGGGACGTGTTCGGCGAACAGCCGGAGGCCTGGCGGGACCAGGTCCTGCCGCCCCGGATCCGGGCCCGGGTGTCGGTGGAAGCAGGGAGTGACTTCGGGTGGCTTCGGTGGGTCACGGAAGAGGGCGAGTCGATCGCCATCAACCGGTTCGGCGCCTCGGCACCAGGCGAGCGGCTCTTCCAGGAATTCGGATTTACCCCGGAGCGCGTGGCCGACGCGGTGCGTCGGGTGCTCGCAAGGAGGACCGCATGAGCCGCAATCCGCTGGTGAGGCTGGGCGAGCTGGGACAGAGCCCCTGGTACGACTACATCACCCGGGAGCTGGTGACCGGCGGCGGGGTGGAACGGATGATCACCGATGATGGCCTGCTGGGCATGACGTCGAATCCCACCATCTTCGAGAAGGCGGTCTCCGGCAGCTCGCTCTACGACCGCGACATCCGGAGCCTTACCACGCTGGGCCTGCCGCCCAAGGAGATCTTCGAGGCCATCGCGGTCACCGACGTCCAGTCGGCCTGCGACGAATTCCAGCCGATCCACGAGCGCACCGGCGCTGGCGACGGATTGGTGTCGCTGGAAGTGGATCCGGCCCTGGCGCACGACACCGCCGCGACCATCGCCGAAGCCAGCCGGTTGTGGAGCTCACTCAACCGGCCGAATGCCATGATCAAGATCCCCGGCACCCTGGAAGGGCTGCCGGCCATCACCCGCTCCCTGGCGGACGGCATCAACGTGAACGTGACGCTGTTGTTCGCCGTGTCACGCTATCTGCAAGTGATCGACGCCTTCATGGCGGGTCTGGAGGACCGGGTGGCGCGAGGACTGCCGGTGGACCGGATCGCCTCGGTGGCGAGCTTCTTCGTGAGCCGGCTCGACAGCAAGATCGACCCGTGGCTGGACGCCCGCGGCGGGCTGGACCAGCTCCGGGGCACCGCGGCGATCGCCAACGCGTGCGACGCCTACGCCGCGTTCGAGCGGGCCACTGCGACACCGCGTTGGCACGCCCTGGCGGCCGCGGGCGCCCGGATGCAACGGCCTCTCTGGGCCTCCACCAGCACCAAGGATCCCAAGTACCCCGACGTGTATTACGTCGAAGCCCTGATCGCACCCTATACCGTGAACACTCTTCCGCCGGCGACCTTCGACGCGTACCGCGATCACGGCCAGCCGGAGACCCGAATCCGGGAAGGAATGGCTCAGGCGCCTGCCCAGCTCGCTGCCTTACATGAGGCCGGCATCAACCTGGACGACGTGACCGCGACCCTGGAGCGGGAAGGGGTAGAGAGCTTCGCCAAGTCCTACACCCAGCTGTTGGCAGGCATCGAAGCGAAGGCGGGGGAGCTGGTGGGGCGGTAACTGCCGGTCGAAGACCATGCAATTAGGCGGCCCGCTCCTCCAGCGGCGTTCGCTTCAGTCCTTCGCTCTTCGTGATCCAGAGCGAGGTCAGCAGGTCCCCTGTCACATTCGGCACCGTGCGGCACATATCCAGGATCCGGTCCACACCCAGGATCAGCGCAATGCCCTCACCGGGCACGCCCACCATGCCCAGCACCATCACCAGCAGGGGGATCGACCCGCTGGGGACTCCCGCCACCCCGACCGCGGTGATGACCGCCATGACCACCACGATGATCTGGGTGGGCAGGCCCAGAGTGACCCCGAAGACCTGAGCCAGAAAGAGCACCGTCATTCCCTCGAACAAGGCGGTGCCGTTCATGTTCATGGTGGCGCCGAGCGGGAGCACGAAGCCGGCGATCTCCTTCGGCACACCGAAGTTGCGGGTGGCGGTCTTGATGGTGGTCGGAAGCGTCGCGTTGGAGGACGAGGTGGAAAAGGCGGTCACCACCAGCTCCCGGACACCCCGGAAGAACTCGCCCGGCCCCACATTCGCCACCGTGCGCGCCAGCAGAGGGATGATGAAGAATTGATGGAGGAGCAGGCCGGCCAGGACGGTGACCACGTAGAGCAGCAGCGACTGCAGAAACTGCCAGCCGAACTTGGCCGTGACCGTGAATATCAGCCCGAAGACGCCGATGGGAGCGAGTTTCATCGCAAAGCCGATGATGACCATCACCGCACCGGCGACTCCATCGAGCAGCTTCATGACCGGGTCGGATCGCTCGATCGGGAGCAGGGTGAGCGCCAGGCCGAAGACCAGGGAGAAGAAGATCAGGCCCAGCATGTCCCCGTCGGCGGCCGACTTGACGGGGTTCCGGGTGACGATGTTGACGAAAGTGTCGATGCCGAACCGCGACGCGGAGGCCTGCTGCACCCGCTCGCCGGCCTGGGCCGAGAACTCGGTCATGAGCGCGGTTCGCGTGGTCTCGTCGATGGCGTTGCCGGGCTGGATCAGGTTCACCATCAGCAGACCGATGGCCGCGGCCAGCGCCGTGGTGATGAGAAAGAAACCCAGGGTCTTGAGCCCGATCCGGCCGATCCGGCGGGGATCGCCCAGAGACGCCACGCCTAACGTGACGGAGGTGAAGACCAGCGGAATCACCACCATGAACAACATCCGCAGAAAGACCTGACCGATCGGCTGCAGCACATTGTCCACCACCCACATCAACTGGGGCGTGCCCTTGAAGACCAGATTGGACACCGTCCCCCCGACGGCGCCCAGCACCAGCCCGATCAGGATCTTGCTATGCAGCGCCATGCCGCGGCCGCCTGGTTCGGTCACGTCACCTTACTCCTGGATGATGCCCGCACCGGGCGGGACTGGGTGGGAAATGGGGCGGATACACGATGCGGCCGCCGGCAACAAAGCCCAGCGGCCGCGAGAAAAGATGGCTTCAGGTTTCCCGGAATGCCAGCGACCGATCAGCCTCCCGGTCTTCGGCCCACCCGGGTCCAGATCGCCACCGCCCCGCACTGGGAGCGCACCCCTTCGAGCTCGGGGGGCGTCTCGGACGGGCCGGAGTAGACTTCGATCCCTTCAACGTCATTGGGACTGGTCAGAAACAGCACCGACGGGTCCGAGGGAATGCCGTCGAGGAAATAGCCCGGCCCGCAGTTTCGAGGCGACCGCGACATCCGAAGCCGGCATCCGGTGCGTTCGTTACGGGGACACTCCACCCGCATGCCGGGAGTGCCGCGCAACAGGTCCATCAAGTTGGCTGCCCGCCGCTTCTCGATGTAATCGCGGTGGAAGTAGCGGCCATTACCGGAAGTGGCCCGCCGGTTGAACTCGGCCACCGGGCTGATCCGGGGGGCATCCGCCGTGACCTTGAGTTCGGGGAGCATCACGCTTTCGGTGGCGCCGACCAGGAACTCCACATCGAGCCGGTCGCCCTGCGCCAGCAGCAACGTGGAAGTGGCGACCGGGAATCCTTCCACCTCGGCGCGGATGATGTACTGGCCGGCCGCCACCTTCGGGAACTTGAAGCGGCCCTTATCGTCGGTCGTCAGGGTCAGCTCGGTGCCATCGAGCGACACCCTGGCGCCGGACATGGGAACTCGGTCGTTGGCCCGGATGACCGTCCCGCGGATTTCGGACTTCCTGGGGTCCTGAACGGCCAGCGCGTCGCCGAATAAGCCGAGTGTGGCCGCCCCGATCAGGGCAATGGGAAGACGACGATGGGCTGCCAGCATGGGGGGCGCGACCGTGGCGCCAACCGAAGAGGGTCAAGAGTGATATAGGTATTGTTACTCCATATAGCAACCAGACGTTTCAGGAGCGGACGGGCGCACGGACCGACGGACGATACGCTTCCCATGCCGGAGGTGACCCTTTGCTTCCCTCCCTGCTTGCGGCGTTGCCCGATTTCGCCCTCGGCCTGCTCTGTGTGACCGCGTGGGTGGCGCCGGAATGGATCGGAGTCCAGTGGATCCGCTACGTGGTCCTGCTGATGCTGATGGAATTCATCGTCATCCATTCGTCGGGATTCATGGGTGCCGCGGTCTGGGGAAGTGCCCGGAAGGCACCCCGGGGACTGGTGATCCTGGGTTTCGGGGCATTCTACACCTTGTTCGTCGGTGGGTTCGCTCTGGTGTTCAAGACCTGGGCTCCGCTGGTGGGCTTCTGGGTGCTCACCCTCAATCGGTTGCTTGGGGCGGTAGTTGGTCAGGCGGACGGAAAAGAGAAGGCGCTGGTGATGCGGGGCTGGGCGGCGTGCACCCTGTTCTACCTCCTCGTGGTATTCGCGACCACGCTGTTGCCGGTGCCTCGGCTGGGGGTCACCCCCGAGATCGCCATCGCGGCGAACATCCCCGGTGACAGCGGACTCTGGGTCACCCGGCCCTACACGGTGCTCGCGGCCGGGTTCGTGTATTTCACCGCCTGCGCCGTGTCGGAGTTGAGTGGTCATCGCTGGCTGCCCATATCAGTCGAAGGCAGTCGAAGGGGGTCGAAGGCGGTCGAAGGGGTGTGAACGTCGTGGCGTGACGGGCTCAGGTTTGTTGACATTTAAGCAATAGCTTATACATTGATCTATGCCCCGCACGTCCGCTGCCGAGACCGTGTTTCACGCCATCGCCGACCCCACCCGGCGTGAGCTGTTGCTTCGGCTCGGCCGGGGGGAACGCAGCGCCGGCGACCTGAGTTCGCCGTTCAAGATGAGCCAGCCGGCCCTGTCCCAGCATCTCCGAGTACTGCGGGAGGCCGGCCTGGTGCGGCAGCGCCGGGACGGCCGGCACCAGATCTACTCTCTGGAACCCGGTCCGCTGCGGGAGGTATTCGACTTTGCCCGCTTCTTCGAGCGGTTCTGGGATCGGAAGCTGGACGCGCTCGGGAAGTACCTCGACCGGAGGGTGACCCCGTGAGCAAGGTGATCGAGAAGAGCGTGTTCTTTCCCCATCCGCCCGAAGCCGTGTGGGTGGCGCTCACCGACAAACAGGCACTCGCCGAGTGGCTGATGCCTAACGATTTCGAGCCGCGGGTGGGGCATCGCTTCCGCTTCATGGTCGATCCCGGTCCGGGCTTCAGCGGAGTGAGCGAGTGTGAGGTGACCGAAGCCGACCCGCCCCGCCGGCTGGTCTACACCTGGGTCGTGGTGCCCAAGGACCCCGCCAAACCCAAGCCCCCGCCGATGACCCTGACCTGGACCCTCGCCCCCGAAGGCCGCGGCACCAGGCTCCGGCTGTACCAGACCGGGGCCGAGGTGCTCAACTGGTGGTGGCGCTTCTCCATGAATCACGGCTGGACTCGCATGCTCGAGAAGCTGCTGCCCCGGGTGCTGGGCAATGTCCGGGACGGACGTTTCACACCGGGTGCGATTCGGAAACGGGACTACGGCACCCGCACGGTGCCGGCCGGCTTCGCCAAGTAGCCCGCGCTCCCAACGGATCGTCCCCCGACCCCGGAGGTACCTATGAGATTGGTTGCCCTGTTGCTCGTGCTCTGGCTCGTCGCGGCCCCATTCGCATCGGCCCAGCCCGCCCGCTCCCAGCCGATCGAGCGCGCCCGCCTGGGCTTCCTGGTCGGCGAGTTCCAGGGTGAGGTGCAGCTGTTTCCCGGGGAAGGAGCCCCCACGATTACAGCGCCTATGCACTACCGTGGCGCGTGGGAGCTGGACAGTGCGTGGGTGGTGGCCCGCTACGAGCAATCGCCCGGAGGCCGGACCCTCCGCGGCATGCTCCTTTACACCTGGGAAGCCAAGCCGGGCCGTTACC
>DASWKS010000450.1:0-3111 GCA_036396495.1 Gemmatimonadales bacterium | reverse complement strand
GCAGTGGGGCGATGAAGGGTCCTACAACACGGCGGTCAAGAAACAGGAAGTCGGCCGCGGCAAGGCGAAGGTGATGAAGCTGGACACCCATGTCGAGCAGTTCACCATCCGTCCCGAATCGAAGGGGGGCTGGACGGTCCTGGTTCTCGAGTGGGAAAAAACCCGGGTGGTTGTTCCCCTGGAGCAGTCGAAGTAGGTCGAAGGGGGTCGAAGCAGGTCGAAGACGGTGTGGGAAAACGAAAGGCGGTCGAAGCAGCGGAAAGGGTCACCGGCTTCGACCGCCTTCGACTTGCTTCGACCGTCTTCGACCAGCAGTGGAGGCGCAGGGAATCGAACCCTGGTCCGAATCAGCATCCTTCGCAGTATCTACGCGCGTAGGCCGATCTTCTTACCTGAGCAGTGGGCCGTCAACCGGCCAGACTTCCCACCACCGACTCCCTGAGTTCTCACCCGCCGTGTCGGGAGGTCCACGGCAGGCCAGCCCGGCTTTTCGACCCGGTGGCGACGCCCCAGGCGGGCTTCGTTCACCGGTGGTGCGTCAGCGAGCTAAGCTCAGCTTACGCAGCCAGCGCCAAGTTAGAGTTGGCAGTTGTGTTTTTCCAAGCGGTTTAACCAGGAACCTTGGACCTGGGCGCGCAACCACGCATTCAGCTAACCCGTCGAAACCGGTCGCCCCCGAGAAGTTACGTTGTATCTTAACACCCACTCGCTTGATATTCAAGGACTTAGGACTAAGGACTTAGGACTAAGTCCCCCCCAGCGCGGAGCTTGGATTCGTGGGGCCGTTTCCTGGTTATTGCCCGGCGTGATCACGCACTATCGTCCTCCATGGCTCGCGTAGCCGTATTCGAGGACCTCATCGCCTGGCAGAGTGCTCGTGATCTGGCGCGACACATCTCGACCCTCAGTCGGACAGGAGTTTTCAATCGGGAATTCCGATTGCGGGACCAGATTCGCGCCGCGGCTGCTTCAACGATGTCCAACATCGCCGAGGGCTTCGACCGGGGGAGGCGAACCGAGTTCCATCAGTTCCTCTCCATAGCGAAAGGCTCCGCCGCCGAGGTGCGGAGCCTGATCCACTACGCCTCCGACGCCGGAATGCTGACGGTGGAGCAATACGAGGAGTTATTGGCCCGATCGCGGGAGGTGGCGAAAGTCATTGCTGGATTGAGGCGCAGCGTGGAACCCCGACGCCCTCCCCAGAAACCACTTAGTCCTAAGTCCCAAGACCTTTAGTCCTGCTTAGACCTTAGTCCTGATTCCTTGGCACTAGGCTTTACCTAGGCTTTGACCGCTTTTTCCACCCGATTCCTCCCGTGTTCCTTCGCCTTGTACAGCGCCGCATCGGCCTGCGCCAGCAGGTTGTCGCGGTGACGGGTGGTCTCGGGCCAACTGGCGACACCGAACGACGCCGCCATCGGCCAGTGCCGGCCCTGCCACTCCCATTGGGCGGTCTCGATCCGGAATCGGATCCGCTCCGCCACCGCCAGACCTTCTTCCAACGTGGCCTCGGGCAGCCACACCGCGAACTCCTCCCCGCCGACCCGGGCGGCGGTATCGCCGTCCCGGACGAGCTCTTCCAGAATGCCCGCCACCGTCTGCAGCGCGGCATCGCCGGCCGGATGGCCCAGCGTGTCGTTGAGGGACTTGAACCGGTCTAGGTCGAAGCAGATCAGGGTCCCGCGTTCGGTCTCGATGGCCCCCATGGCCTCGGTCATGCCCCGCCGGTTCCGGAGCCCGGTCAGGGGATCGCGCACCGCCTGCTCCACCAGGTCCAGCCGCTGCATCGCGTCCTCGAAGCGGGGGCCGGCCCGCCGCAGCGCCTGCTCCAGCTCCACCCGGGCCGGCCCGGTCGGCTCGAGGCCGCTGGGCGGCCACACCACCACGGCGCCCAGTTGCCCGCCGCGGGAGAGAATCGGGGTCACGAACGCGCGCCGCTCCCGCAGCCGCCGGTCGGGCGGGAGCACGCCTAACGGGTCGTAGGCCATGACCATGCCGTTGATCTCGCCGTTCACCGCCAGATCCACGGCCGAGCCCGGGACCGCGATGACCCGGTGCAGGTGGGGATCGGCCCGGACCGAGGCCCCGATCACCTGCGCTCCGCGGGGACGCCGCACCGCGACCGCGACTTCCGCGTCCAGGATCTGCTCGATCTCCATCGCCAGCCGAATGGCGACGCTGCTGACGGTTTCGCCGGAGCCGGCCGGTTTCTGGGAGGCGAGCTCCAGCATCTCCCGGGTCCGGAGGAGCCCTACGAATCCCTCCAGATCGCGTTGCGCCTGGACGAACGGCTGCTTGGGTGGGAGCAGAATGGCGAGCTGCACATCGTCGGAGGCGATATAGACGATCACCCCTTCCTCGATGCGCTCGACCTCGGTGCGCCCCACCGACGCGGCCGCCATGGTCGCCAGCCGTCCCGCGATGGCGTTCTTGACCGCCTCCGGCACGGCGGGGTCGGTCACGCCGACCACATTCCCCCGGGCGCTGCGTCGGAGCCAGACCCCGAGCGCGGTGTTGCCGCGCGCGATCCAGGCCAGCTCGGGCGGGTCGCTCACCACCGGCGGCTGAGGCCGGGGCGCTGGGGGGGCCACGGGCGGCATCACTTTTTCCGTGAACAGGCGGGCGATGACCCATCCCACCACGGCACCGAGTGCCAGACCCACCAGCACCAGAGTCCAGTCCATCAGCGACCCGCCCGGTTCACTGTCCACCCACCCGGCGCAACCAGCCGCGCCGCCGGAACCATCTGAAAATGACGAGGCTCACCCCGGCCATCAGCCCGAGCACCAGAGGATACCCCCAGGGCGACCGCAGCTCGGGCATCACGTCGAAGTTCATCCCGTAGACACCCACGATGAACGTGAGCGGAAGAAAGAACGCCGAGAACACCGTCAGCACCCGCATTACCTCGTTGGTACGGTGCGAGGCCACCGCCAGATGCATCGACTGCAGGTTCTGGGTCTGGTCCAGCAGCTGATCGGCGTAGAACAGATAGCTGTCGGCCGTTTCGCGAATGTCCTGGTGCAGCGGCGTCATGCGCTCCTGGCCCCCGCCCATCTTGGTGATCACGCCCGAGGTCAACCAGAGCAGCCGCCGCATCAACCCCACCCG
>DASWKS010000449.1:0-12330 GCA_036396495.1 Gemmatimonadales bacterium | reverse complement strand
CGCGCGCTGCTCCGCCCCGGGCGGACCTACCAGGACGCGGTCCACCTGTTCAAGCCGTATGACCGCATCCGCGATCCGCAGCCGGAGTTGCGGCGCGATCTGGCCCGGCTGGCGAACACGGCGCGGCGGCTCCGGATTCCGGCCTACATCATCGTGAACAACCGGGCCGAAGGCAGCGCGCCGCACACCATCGCGGCGGTGGCGCGGATGCTGGCGGAAGGACGGACGGATTGACGGACTGACGGGACCGACTGACCGACTGACCGACTGACTAGCGCCTCGCGATTCGCCGGGCTCGGGCGGGCCGCTTCCGGCGCGCCGCGCTCCGGGCCGCGTGGGTGCCCGATGCATGGGCGGCCAGCAGCCACTTCTCCAGTTCGCCGGGCGCTCTCCCCTCCAGGGTCAGCTCCGCCCATCCATTCACCTGTGCCGCGCCGAAGGACAGGAACGGGCGGGCGACGCCTAACGCCACCGACTCGGTCAGCGCCGACGGCGGGAGTCGCAGCACCAGAGCCGTCGGCGTGAAGAACGCGAACATGGCGGGGCCGATGAAGTAGGCTTCGGCGCCGAACATCTTGCGGGTAACGACGCGCGGCAGGCCCAGCAGGCGCTGCCGCAGGAGAATCCGGTCGGTCATCGCGGTTCCACATGCGTATCAGAGGCGCGACGATTGTACCGTCAGATCCGGATTTCGGTTAGACCCGAAGAATTACCGAAGCAGGGCCGCCTCGAGATCGATGGAGGCGGTGGCGCACACCCGGGCGATGGCCTCACCGATCTTGTTGTTGGGGGTCGAAGCGCCGGCGGTGATGCCGATGACCCGCGCGTCTCCCAGCCATCCCGGTCCGTCGACCACATCGCGTTTCTGGCGAACCGGCTGGTGCCGGATGGTCCCGGCCTCGGGGTCGATTCCGCCGGCATCCTCGATATGATAGGTCCGGACTCCCCGTCCCGCGCTGAGCGCCGCGAGATGGGTGGTGTTGCTGGAGTTGTACCCGCCGATCACCAGCATCAGGTCGGGAGGATCCTCCAGCAGCTTGACGACCGCATCCTGCCGTTCCTGGGTGGCCGAACAGATGGTATCGAAGGTGCGGACGTGCGCCGCGGCGGCCTCGGCGCCATGACGCCGCAGCATCGCCTGCCGGAACTCCTCCGCGATCGCGAGCGACTCTCCCGCCAGCATGGTGGTCTGGTTGGCGAAGCCGATCCGCTCCAGGTCGCGGACGAAATCAAAGTCGGGGGAGGAGGAGTTCCCCAGCCGGCCCACCAGCGGAGCGGGATCGCCGCCCCGCTCCATGAAGTCGATCACCATGCGGGCCTCGTCCATGTTGAGCAGGACCAGGAATTTGCCGTTGGGATATTTGGTGACCTGGCTGGCGGTTGCCCTGGTCTCCTCGTGCCAGTACTTGCCGTGGATGATGGCGGTGAACCCGTCGCGGGCATAACTCTCCACCCGCTTCCAAACGTTGAGCACCGATCCGCAGGTCGTGTCGACCACCACACAGCCGATCCCGCGCAGCCGTTGGAAATCGGTGACCGTTATCCCGAACGCCGGGAGCAGGACCACGTCGTCCGGGGAGAGGCCCGAGAAATCGAAAACCTCGTCAGCCCCGTGTCGGAGGAACGTCACGCCCATTTCCTCCAACCGCGCGTTGACGTGGGGATTGTGAATGATTTCGCCTACCAGAAAGAGCCGGCGGTCGGGAAACTTGGTGCGGGTCTCGTAAGCGTATTCTACCGCCCGATCCACCCCATAGCAGAAACCGAACTCGCGCGCCAGTCGAAAGGACAGCGGCGGCGCTTGCAACACGTAACCTCGGGCCCGCACCGCATCGACCACACGACTGGCGTAGTCCGCCGCGAGCAGCGGTTCGATCGCGGTCTTGAGGCCGAAGCCCTTTCGGAAGTAGGAACTCTCCACCCCGGTAATCTACAGCGTGTTCCTGCGCATGGTGCGGCTGCAGGTGCTGTCGCCCTGGGCCAGGGGAACTCCGTCGAACCGGCCGGTAACCCGGAGCGTATCGGGCTGGTCGATCCCTTGCAGCTTCACGTCGAAGCGGCCGGAGAGCAGCGCCTCGCCCGGTTCCACGTGAACGATGCCGCTCAAGCCCTCGTACGCCACGATCGACGTGAGGTTGAACCAGCGCAGCGCTGCCACCGCCCCCGGACGGGGCTCGGGCGCAGTCGCGGCGAGAAAGATGGGGTAGTCGCCGGTTCGCAGGTCGGTGGAATCACTGAGGAACAACGCGCTCGCGAGTCCGGTATCTCCCCGGATGGCGATCAGCTCCACCACCCCGGTCGCGGCGCAATGAGTGGCGGCCAGCGGCGCCACAAACCGGCCGTGCTCGTGGCCGGCCCACTCGACCACCAGCTCTCCCGGAGCGGGATCCTCCTCCCCGCAGCCGGCGAACGCCGCCGCCAGCAGGACCACATACCTGATGTGCATGGAGGAATGCTACCTGGGTAGCTCGACCGAAGACACCCGCGCCCCGGCCTGCCGAGCCGGATGGTCAGCCGGGAATGCGGAGACAGCGAAAAGTGGGACGGGTGGGACTATGAGGCCTGCGCGAACCGGTTCCGTCCATCGCGGTGGAGTCCGTAGGCCCGCAGTCGGCGCCAGAGTGTGGTGCGGCTGATCCCCAGGCTGCGGGCGGTCTCAGCCAGACGCCAGCCATGGGCATCGAGCGAGCGGACGATGGCCTCCTTCTCCCGCTCGGCCAGGGTACTGGGACCTTCCACTGAGGGCAGGAACATCGCCTCACCCAGCTCGAGGTTACCCACCCGGAGGGGACGAAGCCGGCCACCCAGCTGGGCCAGCAGCGGCATCAGCTCTCGAGCCGGGAGGGTCAGGTCGAACTTGTCCCCCATGGCCTCGCGAGCCGGCTGATTGAGGTAGATGACCCGGCCCTGGGCATCGAAGACGATGACCCCCTCGCTGAACGAATCCAGCAGGGACTTCGCGAGCGGGGAGAAGACGGACGGCATCGGGGTGTGGGTATCGGCGCTCATACAGAAAGTTACGGGTGGCTCCCCGCTTGGGTTTCATATTGAGGCGTAACCACGCATACAGCAAGTGAGCGCGGCAAACCCAACGGCAAGATGAACAATCCAGCCTCTTGACTGTCCGGTCAGTTCTTCAGATACTATCAGGCGCTCCCTAATGGTGCTGAGCCGATGACCCGAGTAACCACCAAGCAAATCCTTGAAGCGACGATAGATACAATTGTCACCAATGGCTTGACTGACTGGACAGTTGAAATGGCTGCATCCAAGGCTGGGTGTGCCAAGGGGCTGGTCCTCTATCATTTCGGGACCAAGGGCGCTCTGCTCAACGCCGTGGCGGATCGGGTGCGCTCCGACCGCGGGGAGCGTCGGGTCGCGGCCCTGGCGGCCGCTGGAGCGCGCGCCCTGGACAATCTCTGGGCTGCGCTCGAAGACGAGGTGAATCGGGGGACCGCCGCACTCTGGCTCGGCCTGGTCTCCAACCGGGCAACTCGCGCTCCCGGGTCCACCACCGCGGCCGATCGCGTGCGTCTGGCTGAAGCAGCCGCTACGGCTCTGGGTCTCCCCATGGCAGATGCTCTCGAGGAGTTGGCCGATGCCTTGAACGGGTTCGAGCTGGCGCTGATCCAGGGGCGGGATACCGCTCTGGTTCGGGAGAGCTATGATCGGTATTGGCTGAGCCTGCTCTCTCCTGAACCGACATGAGGTGCGAGGTGCGCGCCACCTGCTGGTGCTGCCTGACGGCACTGTTCCTCTCCAATTGCGGATCCGACGATAGCGGTCCATCGGTCTCCTTCAGCGGCCAGGCCGCAGACCCCTCGGGAGATGGCGGAACCGCGGATCTGATTTTCGCCTCCCTCGAGGTGATCGGCTCGAATATCAAGCTGCGAGCCGAAGTCACTCCCGGCTCATTCCATCGAGACAGCCTGCTGGTGGTGTTCAACCTCGACGCCGACGAACAGGCTGCGACCGGATACACCACCGCAAATCCGGGACATAGCGGGCTCGGCATCGACTGTCTGATCGAACTGGGGAAAGTGACCTCCGGTACCCTCGGCGCGCGAGTGCGAAGCTATGAGAATGGTGTCTTCATCACGGCCGCATCCGCTGATGTCACATCGTTAAGTCAGGGCTACGAAGCCACGGTTCCCCTGGGAGCCTGCGGCGACGATGGCCAAGCGCTGATGCGGATCGAAGCGTTCCGGCAGGTCAGCGCCCAGGCGTACACCATCCGCCAGGACTGGCTGCCGGATCCGATCATCGCACCGATCGCGGTGCGCTGATCATTGCCCAACCTCGGCATCCGTCCGGTGGAGTTCGAGCGCGTTGGAAACCATCGGCGTTATCAGCGGCATCGGCGGATACCCCACCACAAACTCATCCGCAGATCACGCCGATGACCAGGCTGGTTGCCCTACCTGACCCCGGTATCGGGACCGACCTCGAAGGCTTCCCGCTGCCAGGAGAATGAAAGCTGCTCGCGCCAACCGAATCGCTTCCGGCCGACCCGAATGCCGCCGGTGAGGATGCGCGAATCGCTGGTCTCCAAGAGGCGCTGGGCGTAGCCGCCCACGAAAGTGAGGGTGCCGGTCGGGGTCAGAAACGCGGGCTTGGTGTATTGAGCGGATCCGTTCTGCTCCACCAGCGACAAGGTGATGTCGGCTCGGGCGTGATGGCCTCCGCGGGTGACCCAGCGCCACAGCCCCGCGGCCCGGCCTCGCGGGCCGGTATCGGTGCCGTACCCCGCTCCCAGCTCGTACTCCAGCCGCTTGTTGGGGGCCAGCGAAACCTGGACCGGCACCTCCAGGCCCTGGGCGCTGTCCCGGCGTGGCAGGATGTCCACCCGGGCAAAGTACGGATCCTCGACCAGCGTGTTCTGCAGTTTCAGCAGCCGGTCCTGCCGCCAGAGATCACCCTGCGCGAAGGGCACCCGGGTCTGGAGGAACTCGTCGTCCAGGATGTCCTGGTCGAACCAGACCGGACCGAAATGGAACCGCTCGCCGGTGTGAAAGATCACCCGGACGTCCGCGGTGCCGGCGTCGCGATCGACGATCACCGCGCTGGTATCGAAGTCGGCGTCCAGGTAGCCGCTGTCGGTGGCCGCCGTCAGCAGGGCGAGCTTGCCGGCCTCATACAACGGATGCTGCAGCGGTTCGCCGACCTTGAGCGGGAAACCGGCCGCCACGTCGCGAAAGAACGGCTCCTCGGCGGCAGGTCCGGTCAGCTCCACCCGGACCGAGCGCACCATCACCGCCGGTCCCGGCTCGATCACGTAGCGGGCGATCCACTCCTCGCCGCTGCGTTCCAGGAATTTGTCGACGTGGGGACGGTAGTATCCGAAGGGTTCGAGCGCGACCAGGATATCCTCGTCGGCCCGCTGGTGCAGCTGTCCGATCCGCCACCGGGAGAGCTTGCCGTTGTCGGCCGCGCGGGACAATTCCATCACCGCCCGGACGTTGCGCTCCAGATCGCCGTTGATGCCTTCGATTTCGACCTTGACCTTGGCGTCCTGGGCCAGCAGCGCCGGCGCGCCGGTGCCCCATACGAGGCAACATGCTAGGCAGCGGATCAACGCGCGGGCCGATTGGCGAATCGCACCGCGGACCGGGACGCAGCGGTGTGCGGACATCCTGACCAGTAGACGATGTGAGCCAGACCTCCGGACACAACGCCCGCGTTGCGGGCCGGCGACCGGAGCCTTCGTGGAACTGCAGCATGCGTCAACACGATCTTCAAGGTCACGCAGGCACCCGGTTCCCGGCTGAAGGAATACCTGCTCGACCGGGCCCGCTCGTTCGGCCTGGTGTTGTCGATCGGGTTTCTGCGCTGCTGTTCATCGCGGGCAAGGAACTGATCGGCGTCAGATCATGCTGCTCGGCGCCGAGCTGACCCGCGTGAGGCCAAGCACCTGGGCCGGGAGCCGGCGCCGCTCAGGATTGCCCGTCGCGACCCCGACACCCGCCCTTCCGAACGCTGACACTGCTATCGATTCGACCCCGGCTGGAAGGTCGCGCCCGGCGTGACGCTCACACTGCGCCAGATATCGTCGAGCGTCCGGTGAACTGTCGGCAGCACCTCGGAATCGGCGGCCAGCCCCTCCTCCTGCAGGAACGTGATCACCGCGCCGGGAATCAGGTTATGCAGCGTCATCACGGCCTCGGCGTAGTCCCGCAGGTGCCGCTGGGCCACGTCAGCGACCGTCGGCTCGTCCAGCGACATGGCGGTGGTGTACAGCATGGTGTAGCCGATGGCCCCCAGATTCAGCGCCGTGAAATCATCCCGCAGGTTCTTGGGCAGCTTCTCGGTCCGCATCACGGTGATGGCCGCGGCGCCGATCCCGGCCAGGGTCGAGCCGGCCCGTTTCACCGCTTCCGCCAATCCCATCGCTGGCCCGCCGCCGCGGCGCTCGCTCAGATCCTTGAGGTTACTGATATGCTGCTCGCAGAGATCGTGTATCCGGCGCAGCTGCGAGACGACCTCGGGGCGCTCTTTCTCGAAGTCCGCGACCTGGGCTCCCAGCGCCTTCTCGAAATCATCCTCCAGTGCGAGCATATCGGTGATGTAGCTGTTCACCGCCTCCCGAGCATCGCGAGCCATGTCAACCTCCTTGTGGTTAAACGAAACAGGCGCTGTCCGCTGCTCCTTTCGGAGCGGGATAGCGCCTGCATCTCGGGACCCGACCGCGGCCCCGCGGTTGGCGAGGTGCCGCCCGACGCGGCACCCTCGATCGTCCGTTCAACGTAGCGGTTTGACCGGATGGGAGCAACAAACCCCGGTGCTCTGTCGCTAGACTTCAGCATGCGCATGCCCATTGAACGCTACGTCGCGATCGGGGACAGCTCGACCGAGGGTCTCGACGACCCCGACGGTCGGGGCGGCTTTCGCGGCTGGGCCAACCGGCTGGCCGAGCACATCGGCGCCATCCAGGGTTCCCTGCTCTACGCCAACCTGGCTGTCCGGGGCCGGCGCACGCGGCAGATCCTGGAACAGCAGCTCGAGCCGGCCCTGACGATGCGACCCAACCTCGCGACCATCTTCTCCGGAACTAACGATGTGGTGGCCGCCCGCTTTGACGCCGATTCGGTCGCGGTCGACATGGAGCGGATGCAGCGCGCCTTGATCGGTGCCGGTGCGACCGTGCTGACCTTCACCCTGCCGGACCTGACGCCGGTGATGCCGCTGGGCCGGGTGATCGCACCCCGGGTCCGGGTATTGAACCAGGCGCTCCGCGGGGCCGCCGCAATGAGCGGTGCCATCCTGGTGGATGTCGCGGCGCATCCGGTGGCCTCCGATCCGCGGCTCTGGAGTAGAGACCGGCTCCATGCCAACTCGCTGGGCCACAGCCGCATTGCCGCGGCGCTGGCCCATGCCATCGGGCTTCCCGGCAGCGACGAATCCTGGTCCCAACCCTTGCCGGGCCTGAGGCCGCGCGGTCGGCTCGAATGGGTCACCGCCGAGATCGCCTGGGTCCGGCTCCACCTGCTTCCGTGGGTGTGGCGGCACCTGAGAGGGCACTCATCGGGCGATGGCCGAAATCCCAAACGGCCGGAGCTGCAGCCGGTCGAGGTGATTTAGTGCAGGAGAGCCTTTGCGGTTCGCCTTTCCACGGACGACCGAGGACCATAGGTTGAACCCATGGTCAACTCAGACCTTCAGCCTGAGGCCGAGTCGGTCTATGCCGCGGTAACCCGGTGGGCCGGGCATGCCTCTCTCCGGCTCCTGACCCTGTTCACGACAATCGGGTTCGGTGGCGCAGCTCTGGTGCTCCTGGTCGATTGGCGTCGCTGGCCTCTGGCCGGTCTGCTGCTCGGTGCGGGCGCCATCGGCACCTGGGGAATCGTGGAGCAACGGGCTCACCGGCCCCATTCGCGCATGGTCAACGCGGCCGAATGGACCCTCGCGGTGGTCGGTACCCTGATTGCCATGCTGGCGGCCCTGGGGTTGTTCTTCTGGGCGATGGGACCCGCACCAATTCTCTAGTGCTTTTTCCAGCAGAATGCAGCACCGGCTCGGAGCGAAGCAATAAGAGCTAACAAAAGCAATCCAGTGATGACGCGGATTACACGGGTTGTTTCGAACCTTTCAACTCAGGTCACGGCGACCACTGGCTACCGGCTGGGTCTGGTTTCACAACAACCAACAACTAACAACTGACAAGAGCGATCCACGGATGACGCGGATCCAGCGGTTGACGCAAACTCCAGTCAAGTGGCGGGCACGCCGGCCAATGGAGTCGGTTTTGGTTTTTTCCAGTTTGGAGATTTGCGAATCCGTGTAATCCGCTTAATCCGCGTCATCTGCGGATTGCTGTTGCGGCACTTGTCAGTTTTCACGTTGGGGCACCAAGAGCCATCTCGGAGTCGTCAAGACGCCAGATCATTGAAGGGATTCGTGTGTCACGACGGCCTACTGTATCGGCTGCCCCGTCTCGAAGTCGTAGAGCGTGACCCGGCGGAGCCGGTAATACGCTTGCCAGTATCCCCGCAGGGCCTGGACGAACTGGTTCCGGGCCTGGTCCTTCTCGTTCTGCGCGATGAACAGGTTGTCGATGGTGATGCGGCCGATCACATAACGGTTGTAGGCCACCTCAAACCGCTTCCCGGCTACCGAGTCCGCCGTGATCGACAGGGCCAGCGTGCGCTGGGCCTGGGCCAGCTGCAACGCCGCGAAGTGAGCGTCCTGCCGGGTCTGCTCGATGGTGGACCGCGAAGTATTCGCCACTCGCTCCCGATCGGCCTCGGCGGCGCGAACCGTTTCCTTGCGCACGCCCCACTGCATCAGCGGAACCTGGACCGAGAAGGAGAATCGCTGGGCCTCGAGCAGGTTCGAGTAGACCAGACTCGCTTCCGGGGCGGTGGCGTTGAGGCCGTAGGTGGCCAGCAGAGTGGCTCCAAAGCCGTTGTTGAGCCTGGCTTCGGTCACCCGCCGCTCCGCCTGCACCTCCTGCAGCTCGGCCTCACTGATGCTGGCGCGGTTTCGGAGTGCTTGGGCCACCGCGACCACGGTATCGGCCTCGACCCGGGGGATCACCACCGAGCCATCGATCTCGAGCGGCGCTCCGATCGGCAGGTTCATCGCCAGCCGGAGGGCCGCGAGGGTGCGCTGGTGCTCCAGCCGGGCGCCGTCGAGCGCGGTGCGGGCCCGGAGTAGAGCCAACTCGCTCTGCAGCAGATCGTTCTCCCCGATCCGGCCGACCTGGTAGCGGCCCTTGTTCAGCGTAAAGATAGTGTCGTTCACGGCGGCGTTGGTGGCGGTGTTCTGCAGCTGTACCTGGGCCGCGTAGACGTCGAAGAAGAGGGTCGCGGTCTGAAGCGCGATGTCTTCCCTGGCCTCCCGGTACTGACGCTCCGTCACCTCGTAGCGTACCGGCTGCTCCCGCCGATCCCAGCCGGCGACGTTGGGCCGAAAGAGGGGCTGCCTGAGCCCCACCGAAATGGGCGTGGACGACCAGGTCCGGGTGGTCTCTTCGCCGGTCACCTTGAGCGACGCGAGCGAGGACGAGATGAAGAAGTCACCGCCGATAAGCGGGAGGGTTTGGGACATGGTGGCGGTGAGCGAGGCGCTGGTTTGATTCTGGGGCCGGAAGATGGTGGTGCCGTCCGGCTGCAGCACCGGGATGATCGACCGGTTGTAGTCCGGGAGGGTCCCTTCCAGCCCTATCTGGGGCAGCAACCGGGAGTAGAATGCCCGGTCACGATAACGGGCCGCCTCGCGGGAGGCCTCCGCGGCTTTCGCCTGATAGCCCTGTTGCTGGGCCTGGGAGATCGCCTGCTGCAGGGTCATCGGCTGCTGCGCCGCAAGCGGGGGGGTCGCCAGCGCCAGTGCGGCGACCACGTGCCCGGTGAAGGCACGGAGAAATGGGGAAATCGGCATGGCGATTACTCGTAGCGAAGGCAGGTCACCGGGTCCTGCTGCGCCGCCCGGTAGGCCGGCACGATACCAAAGCCCAACCCGACGGCGAAGGACACCCCGAACGCGATGACCACCGAGAGATAGGACACGATGGTCCTGATGCCGGCGGCCTGCTCGATCCCGGCGCTCAGTCCCACGCCCAGGAGGATCCCGGCCACCCCGCCCGCCACGCTGATCAGCACCGCCTCACTCAGGAACTGAAACAGGATTTCATTGCGGGTGGCGCCGAGGGCCCGCCGGACTCCGATTTCCCGGATCCGCTCCAGCACTGACGCGAGCATGATGTTCATGATGCCGATCCCGCCCACCACCAGCGAGATGGACGCGATGGCGCCCAGCACCACGTTGAAGATGGTCTTGGTTCGCTGCTCCTGTTTGAGGAGCAGCTCCGGCACAGTGATCTCGAAGTCCACCACCGAATTGTGCCGCCGGGTCAGCAGCCGGCGAGTCACGTCCGCCACCGCGGGCACCTGCCTCGAGTCGCTCACCCGCACGATGATCCGGTCGAGCTGGTTGCGGTTGGTGCGCTCCTGCCGCTCTTCCTCCGATTCGGTACTGGCTTCGGCGTTGTTGGTGACGGTGACTTCCCGGGCCGCCAGCTCGATGTCGCGCTGGGTCAGCATGGCCCGGTTTCGGAATCGGAGCAGCATGGTGTTCACCGGCACGTAGACATCCATGTTGGCGTCCCGAATGCCGAGCCGTTGCGAGGTCTCTTCACTGAAGCGCCGGTCGGTCAGGACCCCCACCACGGTGACCCAGGTATCCTTCACCTTGATCGGCTTGCCGATGGGATCCTCGGTGGTGAAGAAACGGGTCCGGACCCCGTTCCCGATGATGGCCACGGGGAGGCCTCGCTCCACCTGGAGCTGGTTGAACCAGTGGCCGGACCCCAGGTCCAGATTGGTGAGGCGGAAGTAGGTGGTGTCCACGCCCACCACCTTGCCGGAGCGGCGCAGTCCTTCGCGCGTGATGGTGGTGTTGAGCACGATCTCGGCGCTGGCGACCTCTACCTGTGGCACCACCCGGGCGATCGCTCTGGCGTCGGCGTAGGAGAGGCCGGGCGAATAGCGCTTGACCTCTTTCTCCTGCCGGTCCTTGGCCTCCTCCTCCTTCTGCACCACGATCGGCGTGATCATCACGTTGTTGGAGCCGAGCAGCCGCATCTGCTCCAGGATCTCCTGTTCCGCGCCCCTCCCGATGGCGAGCATCGCGATGACGGAAGCGACGCCGAACAGGATGCCGAGTGAGGTCAGGGAGGCGCGCAGCTTGTTGTGCTGCACCGCTTCGATGGCGGTGCGCATCCCGAACAGCACGTGCGCCCGCGCCTGCGCGCGGAGCCGCGCCAGGGTAGCAATATCCCAGGCCACTGCTCAGTTTTTCTTGGGCGGTGGAGCGTTCGCCGGCGGCACCGTCACGGTGCCGAGCGCGGTATCGCCGCCTGCGGTGGGGCCGGCGGGAGCCGAGCCAGGCAGCCGGACCAGCTCCAGCCTGTCCTTGTCAGGTGGCGGCGTCAGCAGGACCCGATCCTCCTCGTCCAACCCCTTGAGGATCACGACTTCATCCTCGTTCATGATGCCGGTGACCACTTCCTGCTTCCGGACCCGGCTGCCCGACTGCTTATATACGAAAGGCACGCCGGCTTCCGTATTGAGCGCCTCGAGCGGCACGAAGAGGACGCTGTCGACCTTGCTGGTCTGGATCGCGTTGCCGGTGGTCATCCCGGGCCGGAGGGTGGTGTCGGCCTGGTCGACGGTGACCCGGACCTCGAACACCTTGGCGTCGGTATTGGGCCGCTGCTCGCCGACGTTGGCCACGCTGGTCACGCTGCCGGTGAGCTTCTTGGACGGATCGGAATCGAGGGTGATGACCGCCGGCTGGCCGGTCGCGACCTTGCGGACGTCGATCTCGTTGATGTAGGTGATGGACTCCATCTGGGTCAGGTCGGGCAGCGTGGCGACGGCGGGCTCCCAAGAAGAGACCTGTGACCCGGTGGTCTTCTTCTTGCCATTCCATTCCTTCACGTAGATGACCATGCCGGGAGCGGGCGCCTTGACCGTGAACCCTTCCATGACGGTCTGCACGATCTTGAGCTGGTTTCGCTGCCGCTGCTGGTCGGCGCCCACCTCCCGCATCTTGGCCTGGGCCTGCTCGGTCTTGGTCTTGTAGTCGACCTTGGCCTGAGCCAGCGCGCGCTGGGCCTTCTCCAGATCGATCTCGGCCTGACGCTTGACGGTGGGAGCTTCGTAGGCCGACTGCTCCTTGGCCAGCCGCTTCTCCTCGAGCCCCAGCTCCATGCTGCGGATCTCTTCCCGCGCCTTGGAAAGATTCAGGGTGGAGTCAAGCATCGCCTGTTCATAGACTGCCTCTGCCTTCTGGAGAGCGAGGCTCACCTCCGACAGCTTGGCGGCGACGGTG
>DASWKS010000448.1:0-10745 GCA_036396495.1 Gemmatimonadales bacterium | reverse complement strand
GTAACAGACCCCAGCCCGGCGCTCCAGCGCCGGGCCGGCCTTTTTTTACCCGGGATGAGCCCATGATCGACGCGATGCGAGTCAAGCTGGGAAAGGAGATCGAGGCGTTGACCTACGAGCTCAACTTCACGCTTCCTCGTGCCATCGCTTCAGCGGTCGAGATGGGTGATCTGCGGGAGAACTCCGAGTACAAGGCCGCACTGGAGCGGCAGCAGTTCGTGCAGGCCCGGCTGGGCCAACTGCACCAGCGCATGGCCCAGCTGGGTGAGCTGTCCAGCGCCGAAGCGCCCACCGGCCGGGTCGGCCTGGGCTCCGAGGTTGTGGTGCTCGACCTGGACACCAACGGCACCGATACCTATACCCTGGTGCTGGCTGAAATGATGGACATCGATGCCGGCCATATCTCACTTGCGTCCCCGCTGGGTCGGGCCCTCAAGGACAGGCAGGTCGGCGACGAGGTGGGTCTGCGCCTGCCTCACGGCGCCCGGCGCTTGCGGGTGGTCGAGCTCCGCACCGTGTACGACCAGGCGGGGGGATGAGCGTGGACCAGTCTTTCAGCGGCAAACTGCACGTGGTGGGCGATCGGGTGCTCATCGTACCCGAGGAAGGCGAGGACCGCACCCGGGTCGGCCTCTATCTCCCCGCCACCGCGGTCGACTCCCAGCAGGTGCAGAGCGGCCGAATCGTCGCGACCGGTCCGGGCGATCCGGTGCCGGACCCGACCGCGTTCGAGGACGAGCCCTGGAAGGTGACTCGGCAGCACGTCCGGCACCGGCCCATGCAGGCCCGGGCCGGCGATCATGCCATTTTCTTCCGCAAGGCATCGGTGGAGATCACCTTCGAGGGAGAACGCTATCTGGTGGTCCCGGAGGCCGCGATACTGGTACTGGTTCGCGATCCGGATGAAGACCGAGTCTGACTCGCTGTCGTGTGCTTTCGCCTTTACCTCACGAGTCCACTCACCCTGAGTGAGATACGCTCCATGCTGCCCGAGGACGTGACGGCCGACCTGCTCAATCCTTCGCTGCAGCGGTTCTTCCTGGATCACCTCCATCGGGCGAAAACAGCGGTGCTGCTGCGGCACGGCGGGTGCTCCTGCGACCTGGCCGGCCGGCGCAACCCGGACGGAGCGGAGGACGAGCGCTCGCTCAGAACCCGCTACCGTCAGGACCGGGTGCCGCGGGCACAAGTCATCGAAGCGATGGAGCGTCACCGGACCCGGCCCCGCGGTCCGGAGGTTCCGGCCGGGCACTGGTCTGGAGCCCTGGCCGGGCTCGTGGCCGAGCACGCCCGGAACGCCGGGTCCGCGCTCTACTACCTTGATTTCACTCCCGAGCTGGAGCGGATGCCCCCCTGGCCGCCCTCCGGACCGGAGCGTGTCGGGACCGCCCGGGTTCTCGCGCACCCCGGCTCATGGCTACCCGAAGGCGCACCCGTGGTCGTTCTCCCGTGAAACCACCGCTACTGGAGCTGGGCGGAACCGGACCGGTCCTCCATCTCGCATTGGCCAACGGCTTCCCGCCGGCCACGTACGAACCCCTGTTCGTCCGATTGCGAGATCGCTTCCGGATCGTCTGCCTATCTCCCCGCGCCCTCTGGGTCGGCGGGGGGCCACCCCCCGCGGAGGCCGGGTCGTGGGAATCGCTGGCGGACGACCTGCTGGCCGGCTGGGAAAGCCATCGGTTGTCTCCCCTGGTGGCGCTGGGGCATTCGTTCGGCGCCGTCGCCTCGTTGTTGGCCGCGGTACGATCGCCCGCATCGGTAGCCGCCCTGATAATGCTCGATCCGACCATCATGCCCCGTGAGCTCATGTCCGGCTACGCCGCCGAGCTCGCGGCCGGCCGCAGTCCGCGGTTGCGACTGGTGGATACAGCCCTCAAGCGCCGGAGCCGGTTCGGCTCGCTGCAGGAGGCGTTCGAGTACTGGCGCGGCAAGGACTTGTTCCGGGACTGGCCCGACCAGGCTCTGGAGCGGTACGCCAGCGCGATGCTTCGGCCAAATCCCGCTGGGGGCTGGACCCTGGTGTGGCCTCCGGAGTGGGAAGCGTGGTATTACCGCTCCTTCTACCCCCACACCTGGGACATCGTACCACAACTCGACCCCGCGATACCTGCCCTCGTGGTGGGCGGAGAAGCCAGCGATACTTTCGTCACGCGGTCTTCAGACGAACTGCGGAAGCTGATGCCCGGGGCCACTTTCGCCACCATCCCCGGGGCCGGGCACCTGTTCCCGCAGAGCCACCCGGCAGAGACGAGAGCGGTGATCGAACCGTGGTTGGCATCAATCGTGAGGCAGCCGAGACTGTCTGTTTCTTGACACACCCTGGTTCTATGTGTGTATTGTTCAGAATTCAGCTCGTGGGTTCATGACCGACCAACTCGTTTGTCCTTCTTGCCACACGCCCCTACCGGATGCGGCTCAGTTCTGCTACGTCTGCGGAACGCCGACGCCGACAGGGATGCGTGCGGATAGCGGTGTGGCGTCCACCCGTCCTTCGCTGCAGTCGGCGGCGGCGGTGGTGGACGTACGCAAGCGTCTGGACAAGGCGCTGGGCGGCAACTTCACCGTAGGGGAGCTGGTCGGTCGGGGCGGGTTCGCCGAGGTATTCGCGGTCCGGGACAACCGGCTGAAACGCGACCTGGCGGTCAAGGTGTTGTCGCCCGAGCTGGTGGTGAACCAGCCGATGCTGCACCGGTTCCGCCGGGAAGCGGAAGCGGTCGCGGCCCTGCGTCATGCGGGCATCGTGCCGATCTACGATATCGGTGAATCGGGTGGCATCGCCTACATCATGATGCCCCTGATCAAGGGTGAGACGCTCAAGAAGCGGTTGGAGCGCGAAGGCCGTCTGCCCATCCCCGAAGTGCGACGCATCATCCGCGAGATCGCCAACGCGCTCTCGGTGGCCCATGAAGCCGGGCTGGTGCACCGGGACATCAAGCCCGAAAACGTGATGCTCGAGGGTCCGAAGCAGCAGGTCCTCGTCATGGACTTCGGTATCGCCAAGGCGCTGGACCCGGAACAGACCGGGATGACGTCAAGCGGTCTGATCGTGGGAACGCCGCACTTCATGAGTCCGGAGCAGGCCAGCGGCGAGCCGGTTGATGGCCGTTCCGACCAGTATTCGCTGTCGGTGCTCGGCTACCGGATGGTGACCGGCGCCCATCCGTTCGACGGCGAAACCACCCGGGCTCTGCTTTACAAGCAGGTCTTCGAGACGCCCGCCCGGGCCCGGGAGCGCTTCCCGGAGGTTCCCCAGTCGCTGTCCGACGCGCTGCACCGCGGAATGGCCAAGGATTCCAAGGATCGGTACACGACGATCGACGAGTTCGCCGCGGCCTGCCTGCAGGAGGACACCACGGAACGGAAGGCCTCGGCCAAGGCGGCTGAGAAGGACAAGGCGAAGGATCGGGCTAAGGAAAAGGCACAGGCCAAGACCACCGCGCGGGTGATCGCGGGCAAGCCGGCAGCCTCGCGGGTGACCAAGCCGGGTAAGAACCGGAGGCTGGGGCTGGTCGCAGTGGCCGGGATCGCGCTGGTCGCCGTCATCGCGGTGGCCGTGAGCCGGGGTTCGTCGAGCGGCGCCCGTCAGGCCGCGCCTCCCGCGTCAGACACGGCGCCTCCGCCAACAGCGGCGCCTCCTCCACCGCCGCCATCGGAGCAAACCAAGGCTCCCGCTCCGCAACGTCCCGCTCCCAGGGACCGAGCCACTCGCTCCACCGAACCGACCCCGTCGACGCCGGTCGAGCCGTCCCGCCCCAGCCTGATTCGGGAGGATACTGCCCCCAAGACCGTCCCCGCTCCCGAGACCTGCGCCGACGCGGTGCGGGCCTCGGCTTGGCCCGTCGCGTTGACCCAATGTCAGGCCGAAGCCGACCAGGGCAACCCTGCCGCCATGGTGGCGCTGGCCGGGCTCCACGAACGAGGCCAGGGTACCGTGGCAGATCTCGCTGCTGCCGCCGAGTGGTATCGCAAAGCCAGCACGGCGGGCTCGGCGGATGCAGCCTTCCGGCTGGGCGTAATGTATGAAGAAGGTCGGGGCGTCACCCAGAGCATCACGGATGCAGCCGGCTTCTATCGGCAGGCCGCCGGGCGCGGAGTACCGGCCGCGATGCGAGCGATCGCCCGGATGTACGTCACCGGCCAAGGAGTGCAGAAGAACGAGCGCGAAGCGGTCAGCTGGTACCGGCGCGCCGTCATCAAGAACGACATTCCCTCATTCGTCCGCTTGGCCGAGCTCTACACCCAGGGACGCGGCGTTTCCCGCAACCTGGCCGAGGCGGCCCGGTTGTATCAGCGGGGAGCCGAGGCCGGCGATGCCGAATCGCAGTATCAGCTGGCGATGGCGTATTTCATCGGGCAAGGCGTGGCCCAGTCGGATACCACCGGAATGCAGTGGCTCCGCCGGGCGGCGGCCAAGGGGCATGAGCCGGCCCAGCAGGAGCTCGCCAAGCGGGGACAATGAATTCGTCGGAAAGGTTACGACCTTCGGACCAAAGTAAGAATGGTATAGATAGCCACCGTTTCACCTTCCTGATTCGTCACTTCGACATCCCACGCCACCACGCCCTGCGGCGGCTGTCCTTCCACCGGCTCTTTGGCCGTCTTCTGCTTCACCGTGATCCGGGCCTGGATGGTGTCGCCCGGGTAGACCGGCTTGGTGAAACGCAGCGCCTCCAGCCCGTAGTTGGCGAGCACCGGCCCGGGAGCGGGATCCACGAACAAGCCGGCCGCGGCGGACAACACGAAGTAGCCGTGCGCCACCCGGTTGCCGAAGAGGCTCTCCTTGGCCGCGATGTCGTCCATGTGGGCGTAGAAGAAGTCGCCCGAGATCCCCGCGAACCGCACCACGTCGGCTTCGGTCACGGTGCGTCGCGGGGTGATCCAGGTCTCGCCGATCCGGAGCTCGTCCCAGGTCTTGCGGAACGGATGGATCCGGTCGCGCAGCATCTCGGCGCCCTTCATCCAGACGTTCATCACCCGGGACAGAGTCGTGGGGTGACCCTGCAGCGCGGTCCGCTGCATGTAGTGCAGCACGCCTCTGATGCCACCCATCTCCTCGCCCCCGCCGGCGCGGCCCGGCCCGCCGTGCACCAGGTGGGGCATGGGTGAGCCGTGCCCGGTGGATTCCTTCGCGCTGTGGCGGTTGAGCAGCATGATGCGGCCGTGATAGGCCGCGGTGCCGAGCACGACTTCCCGGGCCACGCCGTCGTCCGAGGTGAACACTGATCCGCACAGGCTGCCTCGGCCCCGCTTCACCAGCTCCACCGCGTCATTCAGGGTGGCATAGCCCATCACGGTGCTCACCGGACCGAACGCCTCGATGTCATGCGGTTCGGAACGGCCGAAGGGGTCACGGCAGTAGAGCAAAGTGGCGGGGAAGAAGGCGCCCTTGTCGCGGTCGGCCCCCACCACGCTGAAATTGTCGAGATCGCCGTACACCAGCTCCGCGCCGGCCTTGAGGCTCTCGACGCTCTTCCGGACCTCGCGCACCTGATCCCTGCTGGCCAGGGGGCCCATGCGCACGCCGTCGGCGCCTGGATTGCCCAGGGTGGCACCGGCCAGACGCTTGGAAAGGGCCGCGATGACCGGCTGCACCAGCTTCTCGGGGACGATGGCGCGCCGGATAGCGGTGCAGCGCTGGCCCGCCTTGAGGGTGGTTTCCCGCGCCACCTCCTTGACGAAGAGGTCGAACTCCTCGGTGCCCGGCTCCGATTCCGGACCCAGCAGGCAGAAGTTCAGCGAATCGGCCTCCATGTTGAAGCGCACCGATTCGGTGATGACCTGAGGGTGGCACTTGAGCTTGCGTCCGGTGGCCGCGGAGCCGGTGAAGGTGACGGCGTCCTGTCCGGTCAGATGCTCGAACAGGTCACCCACACCGCCGCAGAGGAGCTGCAACGCGCCGGCCGGCAGCAGGTCCGCGTCCAGCATTGCCTGCACCATCGCGTTGGTGAGAAACGAGGTCGCGGTCGCCGGCTTCACGATCGCCGGCACCCCCGCCAGGAAGGTCGGGGCCAGCTTCTCGAGCATGCCCCAGCAGGGGAAGTTGAAGGCGTTGATGTGAACGGCGACGCCCTCGAGCGGGACGCAAATGTGGCGGCCGATGAAGGTCCCGCCCTTGGAGAGCGGCTCCAACTCACCGTCGATGTAGAAGGTCTCGTTCGGCAGCTCCCGCCGGCCCTTGCTGGCGTAGGTGAAGAAGGTGCCGATCCCGCCTTCGATGTCGACCCATGAGTCGGTCTTGGTGGCCCCGGTTACGGCCGAGACGGTATAGAGCTCGTCCTTCCGGCCCATGAGATACTGGGCCATCGCCTTGAGCATCCGGGCCCGCTCGTGAAAGGTCATCCGCCGGAGCGCCGGTCCACCGGTCCGCCGGGCGTACTCCAGCGCCGCTTTGAAGTCGATGCCGCCGGTGGTGGCTTCGGCCACCGGCTCGCCGGTCACCGCGTGATAGAGCGTCGCCGCCGGGCCGGTACCTTCGACCCAGCGGTCCTGGACGTAATTCTTGAGCCTCATCGGGCTTCCTTTGTCGTCACGAATCCTGCGTCGTCTTCCAGGGGCGATATCCCCCCGGCTGCACCGGGCGGTCAGCCGGTATGTCGCGGAGAGGTTCGACCGGCACCAGACGCTGGTGCAGCTGGGCCGGCAGCGCCTGGTAGAGCGCCGTTCCCCGGGTCTTCCACTCCAGCATCTCCTCGCTCACGTCCTTCACGATCCGCGCCGGATTCCCGACCGCGACCTTCCGCTCCGGGATCTCCATGCCTTCCGGCACGAAGCTGAGCGCGCCGACTATGCTGCCGGGGCCGACCACCGCGCGATCCATCACCACCGCGTTCATACCCACCAGCGCGTTGCGGCCGATCCGGGCCCCGTGCACCACCGCCCCATGACCGAGGTGGGCCCCTGCCTCCAGCACCACCGTGACCCCGGGGAACATGTGGATGGTGCAGTTCTCCTGCACGTTGCAGCCGTCTTCCAGGATGATCCCGCCCCAGTCACCCCGGAGCGCGGCGCCGGGCCCGATGTAGCAATCCGGCCCGATGACGACGTTGCCGGTCACCGCGGCCTGGGGGTGCACGAACGCGGAGGGGTGGACTACGGGAGTAATGCCGTCGAATTGGTAGATCATGAAATCAGAGCTCGACCCCCTTCGACCCCTTCGACTGACTCACATCCGCTCCAGGATCATCGCCATCCCCTGCCCCACCCCGATGCACATGGTGCAGAGGGCATAACGACCCCTTCGCTCTGCCAGCTCGTGGGCCGCCGTCAGGAGCAGGCGCGCGCCTGACATCCCCAGAGGATGGCCCAGCGCGATGGCCCCGCCGTTCGGGTTGACCCGGGGATCGTCATCGGTCATGCCTAACTGGCGCAGACAGCCCAGGCTCTGGGAGGCGAAGGCCTCGTTGAGCTCGATCACCTCGAGGTCGTCCAGCGTGAGCTGGGCCCGCTCCAGCACCGCGCGGGTCGCCGGCACCGGACCCAGGCCCATGAGGCGCGGTTCCACGCCTACGGCCACCGACGCCACGATCCGGGCCAGCGGCTGCACCCCGAGGGCCAGGAGCCCGGTGGAAGAGACCACCAGCAACGCGCAGGCGCCGTCGTTCAGGCCCGACGAGTTGCCCGCGGTGACCGTTCCCTTGCCGCCGGAGCGGAAGGCCGGCTTGAGCTTGCCCAGGACCTCGAGCGTAGTGTCGGGTCTGATGAACTCGTCCTGATCCATCAGCCCGGACGGCTTGCCTCGGCCCGGCGGCGGCGTTTCCACGGGGAGGATCTCGCGGACGAACCGTCCCGCCGCCCGCGCCGCCGCCGCCTTCTGCTGCGATCGGAGCGCGAACCGATCCTGATCCTCCCGGCCGATCGACAAGAGCTCGGCGACATTCTCCGCCGTCTGGCCCATGGAATCGACGCCGTAGCGCTCCCTCATCACCGGGTTCACGAAGCGCCAGCCGAGCGAGGTATCGAACAACTGGGCATCGCGTCCGAACGGCTGCGAGGTCTTCGACAGCACGTAAGGCGCCCGGGTCATCTGCTCCACTCCGCCCGCGAGGTAGATGTCGCCCTGCCCGACGGCGACGCTCCGAGCGGCGCTGGCCGCGGCGCTCAGCCCCGAGGCGCAGAGCCGGTTGACGGTCTCGCCCGGCACCAGGTGGGGGATGCCGGCCAGCAGCAGGGCCATCCGCGCCACATTGCGATTGTCCTCACCGGCCTGGTTGGCGCAACCCAGAATCACGTCGGCGATACGCGCCGGATCCAGAGCGCTGTGGCGGGCCACCAGCCCGCGCAGGACGTGGGCTGCCAGGTCGTCGGCCCGAACCGATGACAGGCTCCCGCCCAGAGCCCCGATCGGTGTTCTGAGCCCGTCCGCTATGAAGGCGTCACGCATGGGCGAAGCTTATATTCGGAGGCCATGCCGAACCAGTTCATCCTGACGGAAACGGCCGAGGGCGTGCTCACCATGACGCTCAACCGGCCCGAGGTGCTGAACAGCTGTAATGGGGCCATGGCGGCCGAGCTGCAGGCCGCTTTCGCGGCAGCCGCAGAGGATCCGGGCGTCCGCGCCGTCATCCTGACCGGTGCCGGTCGAGCGTTCTGTGCCGGTCAGGATCTCGATGAAGCCCGGCCGGCCTCGGGGGAAACGCCCAAGGACTTCGCGGTCCACGTCCGGACCGTCTACAACCCCATTGTTCGGGCCATTCGCGGCCTGCCCAAGCCGGTCATCGCCGCGGTGAACGGCGTGGCGGCGGGCGCCGGAGCCAACCTGGCCCTCGCCTGCGATTTCGTCCTCGCCTCCGGCCAGGCCTCGTTCATCCAGTCCTTCACCCGGATCGGACTGGTGCCGGACACCGGGGGCACCTGGTTCCTTCCCCGGCTGGTGGGCCTGGCCCGCGCCACAGCCCTGACCATGCTGGCCGAGAAGGTGACGGCCGAGCAGGCTCTGAGCTTCGGCATGATCTATCGCGTCGTCGAGCCCGACCGGCTGCGCGAGGAAAGCCTGGAGCTGGCCCGCTCCCTCGCCGCTCACGCGACGCTCGGCTTGGGTCTCACCAAACGCCTGCTCAACGCTTCTCTGGTGAACGACCTCGACACCCAGCTCGAGCTGGAAGCCGAGCTGCAGGGGACGGCGGGCCGGAGCGAAGACTACACCGAGGGTGTCTCCGCCTTTCTCGAAAAGCGGGCTCCGACGTTCAAGGGCCGGTAGATGGGCCTGTCCGCCTCCACCGCGATCGGCATCCTCGGCTCCGGCGCGATGGGAAGCGGCATCGCCCAGGTGGCTGCGGCCGCGGGCCATCCGGTGGTACTCGGCGACCTGAGCGAGGCCGCGCTGGCCCGAGCACTGGCCGGCATCAAGAAGGCGCTCGATCGCGAGGTCGAGAAAGCCCGCCGGACGCCGGCCGAAGTCGATGCCATCATGGGCCGGATCCGGACCGGGCCTACCGATGGCAACTACCGCCTGTACGAGCGCTGCGGCCTGGTGGTCGAGGCGATCGTGGAGGATCTTTCGGCCAAGCAGCAGGCCTTTACCACGCTCGAATCCAGCACCGGCCCCGACGCGGTCCTGGCGAGCAACACCTCCTCGCTGTCCATCACCGCGATCGCCTCGGCCTGTCGCCGCCCCGAGCGGGTGCTCGGCATGCACTTCTTCAACCCCGCGCCGGTGTTGCCGCTGGTCGAGCTGGTCGGGGGCTACGCCACCGATCCAGTCCTGCTACAGGAGATCCGGAGTCTGGTCGACCGCTGGGGGAAGACGCCGGTGATCGCCGCCGACACGCCGGGCTTCATCGTCAACCGGGTGGCGCGGCCATTCTATGGCGAAGCGCTTCGCCTGGTGGAAGAGGGCGTCGCCCAGCCCGTCACCATCGATTGGGCCATGCGGGAGCTGGGTGGATTCCGCATGGGACCGTTCGAGCTGATGGACCTGATCGGTAACGATATCAACTATGCCGTCACCCGGTCGGTGTTCGAGGCCTTCGCCTACGATCCGCGCTATCGCCCTTCGCTGCTGCAGCGTCGCCTGGTGGACGCCAGGCTCTTCGGCCGGAAGAGCGGCCGTGGGTGGTATGACTACCGCGACGGTGCCTCGCCGGTGGCACCGCCGGTCACCGACGAGGCCCTCGGCCACCGGATTGTCGATCGGATCGTGGCCATGCTGATCAACGAGGCCGCCGACGCGGTGTTCCTGCGCATCGCCAGCGCGGCCGACATCGATCTGGCGATGACCAAAGGGGTGAACTACCCCAGGGGCCTGCTGCTGTGGGCGGACCAGATCGGGGTGGCGGTGGTGTTCGAGCGGCTGGTCGCGCTGCAGGACGAGTACGGCGAAGACCGATACCGTCCCAGCGCGTTGCTGCGGCGCATGGCCCGCGAGGGGCGGAGCTTCTACTCGTGACCGACGCCCAGCGGGTGGCCGAGCGGGTGGTGGAGGGGATGCTGGCCCGCGACGAATTCAGCCGCTGGCTGGGGCTCGAGGTGGTGGCGCTCGGGGTCGGGGCCTGCACCTGCCGCCTGACCGTAAGGGACGACATGGTAAACGGCCTCGGCGTGGTGCACGGGGGTGTGGCCTACAGCCTGGCCGACAGCGCGCTGGCCTTCGCCTGCAACGGTGGGGGCCAGGTGACGGTGAGCATCGAGAACGGGATCCGCTATCCGGCTCCGGTCCGGCTGGGCGATGTGCTCACCGCGGAGGTGGTGTCGGCCGGCGGCAGCCGCCGGCTGGAGTATTACAATGGCCGGGTAACCAGGCAGGA
>DASWKS010000447.1:0-5415 GCA_036396495.1 Gemmatimonadales bacterium | reverse complement strand
TTGAGAAGCGGACGGGCTGACTTCTGACAGGCGGGCGGGCGGGCGGGCGGGCGGGCGGGCGGGCCGAAACGATACTCTTGGGGTCCTTTTGGTTACCGCAATGGGCCCTCAGTTGTCCACGTTATACCATGACCACCGAATCCGCCTCCGATGCCAAGCCCTACGAACGATTCCAGGCCTGGGGCGCGTGCCATCAACTGGTCCTCGAAATCTTCCGTTTGACCGTGCACTGGCCTCGGGAAGCAAGGTATGGCCTTACCGGCCAGGCTCGGCGTGCCGCTCTTTCAGCGGCAGCGAACATCTGCGAGGGATCGGCGCGCCGCGGGTCCCGGGAGTTCAGACGTTTCCTTGACTTGTCCGTGGGCTCTCTCTCGGAGCTTTCATACTACCTTCGTGTGGCCGGAGATCTGGGCTATCTGACCCGGAGCGATTTCACCGAGATCGAAATCCACCGTGATCACGCGAGCCGATTGACCTGGGGCTTGTACGAGGCAGTGGCGAGGAGAGCCAGGCGTTGAGGACTGAGGGACTGTCCGCCAGTCCGCCCGCCCGCCTGTCAGTCCACTAGCTGCCCCATCAGCCCCCAGCCACCGAAGCCGTCCGCAACGACCAGCAGAACTTCGTTCTCCCCCGCCAGCAGCGGTAGCCAGACAATCGACTGATACAGCCCGATCAGACCTTCCTGCCTGGGCTCATCGAAACTGTAGTGCGCGTCTCCCGCGAACAGCGGCTTGCCGTTCACGATCACGGTTACATAATCACTGTAGCCCAGTTTGAGCTGCTGCAGCCGAGCGGTGCTTGATTGCAGCACCAGACGCGCCACCGTCGCCGCCTGAGGTGCCGGCCGCCGCAGGTGGCGGCCGATGACCAGCACACCGGTGGGCTCCACCGTAAACGCAGGCCAGCGCGACCTGCCGGCCAGCAGGCTGTCCGGAGCCGTGGCCACGATCCCACGAGGGACCACGAACGCAGGCGACAGTTGCCACCGGCTCACCAGACCCGGGGGGACCGGCGGCGCGGGGGCTTCCGGGCCAAAGTCGTGAGAGATCTGTCCCGGCTTGACGACCAGGTTCGTGAATGCCGCCGCCGGCTCCCCCGACGCTGCCCCCGGGACGAAGGAGCCAAACGAGAGGTAGCCGGCGACCGGCGACCGGCCCAGGGCGATCACCATCTCAGGAGTGGGCCGCGCCCCCACGAACAGCGCGGCGCGGCGTCCGCTGAGCACCAGCCGCACCCGGATCCATTCCTCACGGGCGAAGGAGATGGCTGCCGTGGAGCCTGGGCCGTGATACAGCTGCCAGTTGCTATCCCCGTTCCAGACCGGCGAGTACTGGACCGCGTCGGGGAGAGAAGTCTTGTGAGGCCGGAAGTAGATCTCCTCGTGCTCCGACTCGCTCACCATCCGGAAGCGCAGGTACACGAAGGAGCGCTGCAGCGCCATCGCCACGTCGAATTCGATGGTCCCATCTCCCAGCGACACGTCCCGCCGCACCGCCTGTCCGGTTCGAATCCGTATGGCTCGCGTCCCGCGGTAGTTCTCGATCCGGGTCGCCTCGCCTGACAGTTCCCACGCGCTGTCGAGGGGAACGGATCTCTCCTGGGGCACGACAACCGCCAGGGCCACCAGGGCGAAGTATGGATGGGGCACCGTGACTCCCAGAAAGCCGGTTCTCTGACCGTACGTCGAAACCCGGGATCCGGAGCCAGCGCAAAACGACGGCCTTCTGGTACTTTTCAACGATGGGCATCCAGCGGGTCGAGTTCTACACCACGAAATACGGGCCCGAAATGCTGGTCGACGCCGCCTGGGTGCGGGAGATGCCGACCTTCCTGCTGCCCGGTCCCCACGCGCTCACCTTCTACGACATCCTCTTCGTCACCTCGGGACGCGGTTGGTTCTGGCTCGACACATACCGTCACCCGGTCACCCCGGCCCAGGTGTTCTTCACTACACCCGGCCAGGTTCGGCGGTGGGAGGTCGAGGACCTCGACGGGCTGTGCCTGTTCTTTCCAGCAGCGTTTCTGGAGGAGTTCTTCAACGATTCGCTGTTTCTGCACCGGCTGCCCTACTTCCATGTGCCGGAAGCGCGGGGGGCGCTGTCCCTGGGCCAGCCGGCGGCCAACGCCCTCCGCCGCCATCTGCTGGCCATGCGAAGAGAACTTCGGGTGCTGCGTCCGGACAGCGTGCACCTGCTTCGGGCTCGACTGTATGAGATTCTGATCACGCTGTCGCGCCAGTACTCCTCTCAGCGAGGCGGCGCATCACAGTTGGTCCCGCACGGGATGGCATTGCGGTTCCGGGAACTGGTCGAGCGAGATGCCTCCCGGCACCACGGGGTAGCCTGGTATGCTCGGGAATTGGGAGTGACTCCCGGGCATCTCAACGTGCTCACCCGCCGGCACCTCGGCCGGGGAGCCAAGGAGGTCATCGCCGAGCGGCTGGCGCTCCAGGCCCGGCGGATGCTGCTGTATTCGGAGAAGTCGGCTGCCCAGGTGGGCTTCGGGTTGGGATTTCAAGATCCGAGCTACTTCACGCGGTTCTTCCGGCGCGAAACCGGCCGCTCACCCAGCGCCTTCAGGCGGGAGGCGGGCGGAACCGCGTAGGCGTTTACCGGCCGTCGGTCCGTCGGTCTGTCGGTCCGTCTGTCAGTGCCGGAAGCACGATTCTCGACGGATACCGCCGATCGTGGTGCACGGTGATCCGCGCCCGCTCCCCCCGGTCCGACACCATTTCCAGGAGGCCACTATGCAGGTTCCGCGACATGTGGGGGGCAAAGGAGGCCATCACGGCGATCCGGATCCGGTGGCCCCGCAAGAAGCGGTTTGCGGTGAGAAGCGACTCGAGCCGAAGCTGGTAGACCCGCCCCGGCTTCAGCAGGCTCCGGGTGGGTTGCTTCTCGCGGTAGCTGGCCCGAATGACGTCCAGGCCCGGGCTCATCAGGTTGAAGGCCGTGCCATCCGGCGACACGTCCAGCAGCTTCACCCAGAGATCAGTGTCCGGCTTGTCGCTGGAGACGTAGATCTCGGCCTCGATCGGTCCCACCGACTCCAGATCTTCGACCAGTGGTTCGGTCTCGAAGAGCAGCACATCATCCCGGTCGCCCAACACCCGGTAGTCGTGCGGACCGGCCTCCTCCGCAAACGGATCGCGCACCGGATTGGCCGGATCGGAAATGAACGACGAAGATGCCGGGGAAGTAGAGGGTGAAGCCAGCAGCAATCCCATCGTGCGCCCAGCCGCCCGGCCGCCCGCCTGCCCGCCCAGATAGAATGCCGTGGGCTCCCCACCATCGAGCGGCCAGCGATCGCCGGTCCGCCACTGGCCCGCGCCCATGACATAGACCCGTACCGGCGGCTCGCGATCGACTCCATTGTCGAGGCCCTTCACCCACCGGTCCATCCAGCGCAGCACCAGCTCGTCGTAATCCAGCGCCGCCGCCGTTCCCATCGCACGCTCGCCGATGCGGGAGCGTGCGATCGGCCCGATGCCATGGTTCCACGGACCTACCACCAGATGAGTTTGGGCCGAAAGGCCGTCGCCGCCTCGCGCCTTCACCAACCCGGCGAAATTGGTGGTCGCGCCGGCCGGGCCGTAGGCCTCGTCATGCCATCCGCTCAGGTTGAGCACGGCCGCCGTGACCCGATCGTACTTGTTGGTCAGCTCGGCCCAGTCCCACCAGGGATCGAAGGGCGGGTGCTTCATCCATTCGTAGTACCAGTCGGTCACGCCAACGAAGGCCGGCATCTTGCCGAGCGGGAGAAAGTTCTGCATGGCCCGTCCCTGGGCGGGCCATGCCTCGCGAGCCTCGCGACCGGTCCGGGGGCCCGGCAGGTTACGACGCTGCCGGATATCGGGCGCGATGTTCTGCCAGACCCAGCTGACCCAGGAGTTGTCCCACACCCCACCGGTATACCAGAAGTGCATGGGCGAGGCGAAGGTCATCGCCGGCACCATCGCCAGCAGGTGCGGGGGTCGCTCGATCGCGGCCAGCCACTGGACGGCGCCGGGATAAGAGAGGCCGAAGCTGCCGACCCGTCCATCCGACCAGGCCTGGGCCGCCGCCCACTCGATGGTGTCGTGCCCGTCCTTCCCCTCCTGCTGATAGGCCAGGTACTCGCCATCCGAGGCGTAACGGCCACGGACATCCTGCGCCACCACCGCGTAGCCTCGCTCGACCGCCTTGCGAAACAAGGAGTAGGTGGTGAAGACCGGTGCCTTGTTGTACGGGGTCCGGTAGACCAACGTGGGGAATCGTCCGGCACCGGCCGGCCGCCACAGGTCGGCCCGGAGGACCACGCCATCCCGCACCGGTACCGCGACGTTGCGCTCGATGAGGCCGATCGTGGTATCGATCTGCGCCGGGAGTCGAGTCCCGGTGGAAAGGAGCGCAAGGGTGCAGAACGTTTCAGTTCGCATGCAAGATGCTCAGAGGATTAACTCCGCCCTCAGTACTCCGCCCTCAGTACTCAGTACTGTTATTGCTGGCCGAGATTATAGAGCCGTCCGGCCGGATGATAGTGCTTCCAGTTGAACCAGTAATCCTTGATCACGCCCAGGGGCTGGAGCTGCTTTCCCGCCAACGGTCCGTCGATCGCGACTCCCCGAAAGTCCCAGGTACTGCCGGTGGTGCCGTCCCTGAACCGGAGGGGGGCCGATCCCGGCAGCACGAAGAGCTCGATGAACCGGCCATCGACCTCGGGGGCGAATGCCCGCACCGACTTTCCGTCGTCGCCCAGGATCACGACGACACTCCGGCCTCCGACCCGATCGATGATCACCTGCTGCCGCTCCAGCGCCTCCATCGTCCACGCCCGCGAGTCGCCCTCGAGGTCGAGACCCACCATCACGGTTCGAGGCGGCAGGGAGTCGCGGAGCCGGGCCCGGGTGGGCACCGGGTATCGCGCGGTATTCTCTTCCCAGTTGTCCGAGAACTCGATCCACGCCGAATCGGCGTCGGGCACCAGGACCCCGCTCGCGGGATGCTCGCCGGCCCAGATCCGGAACGCCACCTCGTCATGCAGGAGCCGGGTGAGTCGGTGGCCCTTGAGGGGGCCGGCGATGGCCATCCCGGTGATCTGCTGCCACCAGCTGCCGGTCTCCTCGTCCTGCATCAGGAAGTTCTGATTGTTGATCCCTGCCAGCCGGAACCGCAATGTGCGCCCTTCCAGGGCCACCTGCCACACCACCCCGGTGTGGCACAGCGTTCAATAGGTGGCCGCGATCGGCACGCCTCCCACCGTGTCGTTCACGACGTGGTGGTAGGCCAGCTGGTTCACCGGGTAGGCCATGGCGGCGCCATTGCTGACGATTCCCATCACCATGTCGCCCGGTCTCACGAAGCCGGCTCGTGCTACCTCGACCCGTGACACGCCCTCGAGTGGCTGGAACATCCACTCGAAGTGATTCTGGCGCGC
>DASWKS010000446.1:0-7933 GCA_036396495.1 Gemmatimonadales bacterium | reverse complement strand
CCGTCACGCCGAGGTAGCCGACCAGAAAAATGGCCAGAGCCCCGAAAACGATCTTGACCCAGTATGAGCGCATCACTCCAACCTCCACGTTACTAATTGAAACGTAACCTACTCCCCTCTTCCCCGCCACCCCACCCTTCGACTTCTTCGACTTCTTCGACTCTTTCGACTCCTTCGACCCCTTCGACCGCCTTCGACCAGAGATTACCCCCGCGGATGGTACTTCCGGTGGACCTGCCGGAGGTACTCCCGATCGACGTGAGTGTAGATCTGTGTGGTCGACAGGTCGGCGTGCCCCAGCATCTCCTGGACGGCTCGGAGGTCGGCGCCGCCTTCGAGCAGATGGGTGGCGAAGGTGTGACGCAGCGTGTGGGGCGTGACCCGCTTGGTGATCCCCGCCCGGCGGGCGTGCTCCTTCACGATCCCCCACGCCCCCACCCGCGATAGCGGCTGTCCCCGGGCGTTGAGCAACAGCCTTCCCTCGCTGCGTCCCCGGTCCAGCCGGGCCCGGGTCGTGTTGAGATAGACCGACACCGCGCCAATCACCTGCCGGCCGATCGGGACCAGCCGTTCCTTGGATCCCTTGCCGAGCACCCGCACCAGTCCTTCCGTCAGATGCAGGTCCCCCGACCCGAGGCCGCACAGTTCCGAGACCCGGAGCCCGGCGCCATAGCCCAGCTCCAGCAGCACCCGGTCCCGCCAGGCGAGCGGCTCTTCCACCGAGGGCGACGCCAGCAACGCCTCCATTTCCTTGGTCGACAGCACCTCGGGCAAGGTGCGCCAGCGACGGGGCGTCTCCAGCCGGTCGCTGGGATCCTGGTCGACGACGCCTTCGCCGAGCAGGAAGCGGTAGTAGGTATGGATCGCCGAGATCTGCCGCCGGATGGTGGACGCCTCCAGTCCCATGTCCTTGAGGGCGAAGACGAAATCGCGCAGGAACTGGCGGGTGACCTGCCCCGGCGCGCGGACGTTCCTCAGCTCGGCGAAGCGAATCAGCCGGGCCAGGTCCCGCTGATAGCTCTCGACGGTGGTGGGGCTGTGGCCGGCCTCGAGCGACAGAAAGTCGCGAAAGCCTTCGAGCATGAACCGCTGTGCCAGGTTCACGAGGCCATACCTAACAGCCGCGCCACCCGCCGCATCACGTGGGCTTCGTGCCGCTCGAGCGCGCCATCGCCGAAGGCCAGGTCCCGCAGCCGGGCCACCAGCCCGGCCCGGGCGGCGGGCTCGAGCCGGGCGAGCATCTCACGCGCCGCGTCCGCCGGCAGCCCCCCTCCCTCCGAGACCTGCCAGCGAGATCGCAGATGGCGCTCGATGGCCTCCAGCTCGTCCGGCGTGAGCGACTCGTCGCGGCTGACGGTCTCGAGCAGCAGTGCCGCCACCGCGGCCACGGCCGGATCCTCGAGGGCCCGCTGCCCCAGGCCGGGGTACGCCTTGAGCTCCTCGGTGAGTTCGGCCTGCAACTCGCCGGTGCGAGTCCGGCGGCGTCGCCGGATGAGCCAGATCACCAGGCTCAGCACGGCCAGCAGCGCGATGAATCCCAGCGTCCGGTTGAGGCCCGACAAGATGTTCTCGACCAGGCGCCAGTTCCGACCCAGCCGGGCGCCCAGGAAGACCAGAGTTCCGTACCACGCCGCCGAGGCCAGCGCGATGGGAACCAGGGTGCGCACCGGCCCCAGCCGCATGATGCCGGCGAAAGGGGCGGTAAAGGAGCGGAAGCCCGGCAGCAGTCGCGCGATGACCAATCCGACGATGCCGAAGCGGAGGTAGTTCCGCTCTACCGCGACCACAGCTTCGGGGGAGATCAGCCGCCGGCCGAACCGGGAGGCGAAGAAGGCGGGGCCCAGGCGGCGGGCAAACAGGTACACTAGCGCTGCGCCGCCCACATTGGAGACCCACGTGACCCAGAACACGGTGGTCGCGCTAGTAGTGCCGCGATGCGACAGGAACGCCGCCAGGGTGATGACCACGTCCGCCGGGGCCGGCGGAAAGAAGTTCTCAATGACGGCCGCGGCGATGACGATCAGATAGATGGCGGCGGGGGGCCAGGCCGCTAGGGTGGCGAGCAGCTCCTCGATCAGATCAGCGCGCCTCCCCAACCGTGGCCACGGCGATGACGGCCAGGCCCTCGCCCCGTCCGATGAATCCCATGCTCTCGTTGGTCTTGGCTTTGACGCTCACGAAGCCCGGTTCCACCCCCAGCACCCGCGCCAGCGCGGCCCGCATGTTCTGGGCATAGGGCCCGATCCGGGGTTCCTCGGTGATGATGGAGAGATCCGCCTGCAATGGAGCCCAGCCTCGCTCGCGCACGTGTTCCACCGCCACATGCAGCAGATAGAGTGAATCGGCGTCCTTCCAGCGCGGCTCGCCGGGCGGGAACAGGGTACCGATGTCCCCGGCGCCGGCCGCGCCGAGAATGGCGTCGGTGAGCGCGTGGGCCACCGCATCGGCGTCGGAATAGCCGGCCAGTCCCCGATGGTAGGGAATGTGCTGGCCGCCGAGGACCAGAGGCCGGCCCTCGACGAACGGGTGGGAATCGTAGCCCACGCCCACTCTGATCATGGACGGGCCGTCGGGCCGTCGGGCCGTCGGTCCGTCCTCATGCCAGTGCAAGCTCGGGTTCGATGATCGAGTAGTCCTGCCGCCGGCGCTTGGGGGTGAACCCGGCATCGGTGATCAACCGCTCGATCTGGTCGAGCGTGGTCCGATGGGTGGTGCCGGCGGCCGAGACGACGTTCTCCTCCATCATCAGGCTGCCATAGTCGTTGGCGCCGAACCGAAGCGCGATTTGCCCCACCTTGTGGCCCATGGTGACCCAGCTCGACTGCAGGTTCGGCACGTTGTCGAGCACCACGCGGGCCAGCGCCAGGGTCCGGAGGTAGCTGACCGAATCGGTCTTCTTCAGGTGGGACATCTCGGGCGTTCCTTCCGGCTGGAGCGGCCAGCAGATGAACGCCGTGAAGCCGCCGGTCCGGGCCTGCAGCTCGCGGATCCGCAGCAGACTTTCGACCCGGTCGGCGTTGCTCTCCTCCATGCCGTACATCATCGTGACCGAGGTCTTCATGCCCTGGCGGTGGGCCTCTTCCTGGACCCCGAGCCACTGGTCGGTCATCGCCTTCTTGGGCGCCACCCGCTGCCGCACCGCGTCGACCAGGATCTCGCCCCCGCCGCCGGGAATGGAATCGAGTCCCGCGCTCCGCAGCTCCCGGATGACCTCGGCCGTGCTCATCCCGAAGCGCTCGGAGAAAAACACCACCTCCGAGGGCGAAAAGCCGTGGATGTGGATCCGATGGTGCTGCTTGATGTAGCGCATCAGCTCCAGATACCACTCGAAGGGGATGTAGGGGTTGTGGCCCCCCTGCAGCAGGATCTGCACGCCGCCCAGCGCCTTACATTCGTCGATCTTGGCGCCGATCTGCTCGTAGGAGAGGACGTACCCTTCCGCGTGCTTGGGCCGGCGGGCGAAGGCGCAGAAGCCGCAGTCCGCCACGCAGACGTTGGTGTAATTGATGTTGCGGTCGATGATGTAGGTGACGACCGGATCGGGATGGAGCCGCCACCGCTCGGCGTCCGCCAGCCGGCCGAGCTCCAGCAGATCGGCGCGTTGGTAGAGCTCGACCAGCTCGCCAAACTCGCCGGAGCCTCTATCGACCGTCATGCGTCACCTCGGATTCGTCGCGGGTCACGGGTCGCCAGTCGCCTCGTCGTCATGCGGCGGAGATGAACGACAGACTGCCATCCGGCACCAGCCCATCCTGTGTCAGCCGCCGGAAGAAGTCGGTCAATCCCGCCAGGTGCCGGTACGACAACCCGTAGTCGAGTCCGTCGAAATAGTGCCGGCAGAGATCCACCGGCAGCCCGGTCCCGCGGGCGGCATCCGAGGCCAGCTGGTCCAGATGGGCCAGGCCCCACTGGCGGGACGCGAGCAGTCCCTCGTGAATCCGCCGGGCCACGTCCTGATCCGCCTGGCGCCGAGCGGCCCAGACGGCGAACACGAAGGGCAAGCCGGTCCATGCCTTCCATTCGGCGCCGAGATCGATCTCGACCGGATAGCGTCGTTCCGCGGCCAACAGGAGCGCCGCGTCGCCGATGACCAGGACCGCCTGGTGCGGCAGTCCCCGCACCAGCTCCAGATCCATGGCCTCGGCCCGGACGGTAGCCAGGCGGGGCGATACCGACCAGCGATGCCGGCAGAGCAGTTCCAGCAGCAACACCGAGGTGCGGGAGGACGCGGTCACCAGCACGGTGGACTGGTCCAGCTGCTCGACCGGTCCCCGGCTGAAGAGCTTGACGCTCCGCACCGGGCCATCGCAGGAAATCGCGAGATCGGGCAACAAGTGATAGGCAGCGGCGTTCCGGGCGTACTCGACCGCCGAGACCACGCTCAGGTCGAGCTCGCCGGCAGCGAGCAGATCGTTGAGCTCGGAGGCGGTCCCGCTGACCACCTCGGCCGGAATCGGAACCAGCCCCCGATCGATCGCTCCGTATACCGGCGAACCGTTGATCCAGGGGATCCGCCCCAGGCGGGTGGGCCGGCCCACCCCATCAGGCCGCATGTACCACCGGCGCGTTGCCCAGCGACGTGCCACTCGAAAGGTTTTCGAAGCTATCCCGTACCGTCTGGTACAGGCTGTTCCGCTCCACCGGTCGCCGGCCCGCCCCTCGGATCAGCTCCACCAGTGCCAGGTAGGGGAGGTGCATCTCGGTGCGGGCGCCGGCCTCGTGGTATACCCGCTCGTAGACCACGGTGCCTTCCACATCGTCACACCCGAACCCGAGCGCGATCTGCGACAGAAACGGCGTCACCATCGGCCAGTGGGTCTTCACGTGGGGCACGTTGTCCAGGTACAGCCGGCCGACGGCGATGTTGCGCAGGTCTTCGTAGCCCGTCGTGGCGGTTCCGACCCGGCCCAGGGTTTCGCCCAGCTCATTGTGGTCCGGATGATAGGCCAGCGGGATGTAGGTGAGAAACCCGCCGGTTTCTTCCTGAAGGTCCCGCAGCATGGTGAGGTGCTCGACCCGGTCGGCCGCGGTTTCGACGTGCCCGTAGAGCATGGTGCAATTGGTCGGAATGCCGAGCTGGTGCGCTTCGCGATGGACCCGGACCCAGTCTTCGCCGGTGAGCTTGCGCTCCGCGATCGTGGCCCGGACCGCGGTGCTAAACACTTCGGCGCCGCCGCCGGGGAGGCTGGTGAGGCCGGCCTGCTGCAACGCGACCAGCACCTCGCGGATGGAGATCTTCTCGATCCGGGCCAGGTGCGCGATCTCGACCGCGGTCAGGGCCTTGATGTGCACGTCCGGATGACGTTCCTTGAGCCCGCGAATCATGTCGGTGTAGTAACTCAGCCTGAGCTTGGGATGCAGCCCACCCACGATGTGGAATTCGGTGGTCGGGGCGCCGGTGGCCTGCTCGGCCTCGGCGTAGACCTCCTCCAGCGTCCTGGTGTACGCCCCGTCCTCCCGCGGCGTCCGGGCGAACGAACAGAAGACGCAGGTCTTGCGGAGCACGCAGACGTTGGTGGGATTGAGGTGCTGGTTGGCGGAGAAGAACACCCGGTCGCCGTTCTGGCGCCGGTTGGCCTGGTCGGCCAGCCAGCCCAGCCCGAGCAGGTCGGGGGTCTGATAAAGCAGGATGGCGTCGTCCGCCGAGAGCCGCGCGCCCGATTCCACCTTGTAGCGGAGCGGATCGAGACGGCGATCCTGAATCGGGTCGGGCCGGGGGCGGCTGGCCATCCTATCTCCCTTTCAGTTAGTCACTTACCCTGTGCCTCAATCTAACTGGTCGTGGGTCACTCGTCGCCAGGCAGGGCGGCTCACGCCCTTGCGGCCGAATGGGCCCGGAGTGGGGCGGAAATGGTGTGGCTGCCTGGCGGGGTGGCCGGTTGACGGGCGGTGAGCGACTTACTGCCGGCGACTAGGTAAACCGCCGGACGGCCAGGGTAACGTTATGTCCCCCGAACCCGAAGGAGTTGGAGAGAGCCACCCGAACGGGCCGCTCGACCATGACGTTGGGGGCGCAGTCCAGATCGCACTCGGGGTCGGGGATGACCTGATTGATGGTCGGAGGGATTTTCCCGGTGGTGGCCACCAGCATGCAGACGGCGAATTCCAGCCCCCCGGCAGCGCCCAGCAGGTGGCCGGTCATCGATTTGGTGGACCCGAAGATCAGCCGGCGTGCCAGGTCTTCGCCGAACACCGCCTTGACCGCCTGGGTCTCGGCGATGTCGCCCAGCTCGGTGGAGGTGCCATGGGCATTGATGTAATCGACGTCCTTGGGATCGATCTGGCCATCGGTCAGGCAATCGCGCATGGCACGCTGCGCGCCTTCACCATGGGGCGCGGGCTGGGTCATGTGGTGGGCGTCGGCCGACAAGCCGTAGCCGATCACTTCGCCCAGAATGGTCGCCCCCCGGCGCTGGGCGTGCTCCAGGCTCTCCAGCACCACGATGCCGGCTCCGTCGCCCAGCACGAAGCCGTCCCGGTCCCGATCGAACGGACGGCTGGCGTGTTCGGGAGCATCGTTCCGAGTGGAGAGCGCCTTCATGTTCTGGAAACCGGCGATGGTGAGCCCGGTGATGGCGGCTTCGGCGCCGCCGGTCACCATGCACTCGGCTTTTCCCATCCGGATCAACTCGTACGATTCGCCCACCGCATGGGCCGACGAGGCGCAGGCCGAGACGGTGCAGAAATTGGGTCCCTTGAGTCCGTATCGGATCGACACCAGCCCCGCCGCGATGTCGGGGATGAACATCGGCACGAAAAAGGGTGACACCCGGTCGGGGCCTTTGGTGAGGTACTCCGAGCACTGCTCCTCGAAGGTCTGCATCCCCCCGATCCCGCTGCCGATCAGGACCCCGGTGCGCTCGGGGTTGGGGAATTTGCCTGCGAGGCCGGCCTGGGTGATGGCCTGGTGGGCGCTGGCGAGGGCGAACTGGGCGAACAGGTCGTAGCGCCGGGCTTCCTTCTTTTCCATGTACTGCAGCGGCTCGAAGCCCTTCACCTCACAGGCGAACCGCACCTGAAACGGAGTGGGATCGAACTTGGTGATGGGCGCCGCACCGGGTTTCCCCGCCAGCAGACTGGCCCAGGTCTCTTCCGCGGTGTTTCCGACCGGCGTCACCAGCCCCAGGCCGGTGACCACCACCCGCTGCATCACGATCCCATCTTCTCGTGGAGATACTTGAGCGCGTCGCCGACGGTGCGCAGTTTCTCCGCTTCCTCGTCCGGAATGTCGATGTCGAATTCCTTCTCGAAGGCCATGACCAGCTCGACGGTATCGAGGCTGTCGGCGCCGAGATCCTCCATGAAGCTCGCCTCGGCGGTGAGCTTCTCCCGCTCCACGCCCAATTCCTCGACGATGATGTCTTTGACCCGCTCCTCGACGTTCGTACTCATGTGTATGGTCCCGTGGTAAAGGAAGATCGTTCCGGCTACATCGTCATCCCGCCATCCACCACGAGCACCTGGCCCGTGATGTAACGCGCGAAGTCGGAGGCGAGGAAGAGGACGGCCCCCGCAATCTCCTCCGGCTGGCCCCAGCGGCCGAGGGGAATGGCAGATAATAACGCGGCGCTCGCCTCCGGGGGCAAGGCACCTGTCATGTCGGTCTCGATGTATCCCGGTGCAACGCAATTCACCAAGACATTACGGCTGGCGTACTCCTTTGCCACCGCTTTGGTGAGGCCGATCAGCCCGGCCTTGCTCGCGGCATAGTTGGCCTGGCCCTTGTTCCCCACCAGGCCCACCACGCTGCTGATGTTGATAATGCGCCCGGCCTTCCGTTTCATCATTCCCTTGGCCACCAGCCGCATGGTGTGGAACGCGCCCTTGAGATTGGTATCGAGCACGGCGTCCCAGTCCTCATTGCCGAGCCGGACCAGCAGGTTGTCCCGGGTAAGGCCCGCGTTGTTGACCAGGATAGTGGTGGCGCCGAGCG